>NZ_JBGTYN010000011.1:0-143297 GCF_041730275.1 Comamonas sp. SY3
CTACCACCGCGGACACCCCGGCTTTACCACTTGCGACGCCCAGCGCGCCCAACAGAGGGAGGGCCAGTGATGCGAGCCCTAGCCCTAACTCTGCTGCTAACCGGCTGCGCAAGCACATGGCAGCCCTTTTCAGATGATGCCATTGGCCAGGCCAAGCTTGCAGCCTATGAAGCATGCATGGCTCGTCATCTGCTCCAAACCCAGAAGGCTGAGGACCGCTGCTTGCAGGTTGCAAAGCGGGCAGCCCAGGCCAAGAAGGAGGATTGAGATGCCCGAAAAATGCCGACGCGCCAAGGGCGCAACCCTGCAACTCTGCGACTCTGCTGCAAATGCGCTCTCGGCAGAAATGATACGACTGCAGAGCCTGGTGGATAGAGAAACGCAAAAGCGGCGCCAACGCTTGGCAATCGTGGTGGGCAAGAAATGTGCGCCCCTCTACTACTGCCCCTGGTGCCGAGCCGACATCGATACGACACCACGCGAGCCCGCCCCCAAGGAAGCACCATGATCCGACTACTCCGATTCCTGCTTACCGGCGACTGGCACTTGCATCAATGGGGTGAGCCAATCGTCAAGGGTGAATACGCCGGCAGGACAAAGAGCACCATCTCTGGCGCGTATCACGTATGCCGCTGCAAGCACTGCGGCAAATACAAGAAGTTCGATTTTTAAGGAGGCCAGCACCATGACCGACAAGACAGAAGCACAGCCCGAAGCGCTGGAGCTGGCCGACCGCCTGATGGGCAACGCACAGATCGACGAATGCGAGGGCTGCAACCCTCTCGTGATTGCCCTGGAGCGAGCGGCCGCCGCCGAACTGCGCCGCCTGCACGCCGAGATACAGCAGTTCAAGGCCCAGCTATCAGCGCGGCAGGCTGCGCCGGATGGGTGGCGCCTGGTGCCGGAGTCGCCAACAGAGGAGATGCTGGATGCCGCTCATGCAAGTGACTGCGAATACAGCAAGCGTGCATTCGGTGGAAGGATGCACATGCCACAAGCGGCAGAGGACCATTGGCACGTCATGCTCTCAGCCGCCCCGCCCCCTCCCGATCGGGATCCGCTGAAAGGCGGCAAATGAGCATGCGCTATATCCGCCGCTACTACAAGGTGCCGGCCCGCCGCGGCGCGCGCGTGGAATACACGGGCGAGCAGGAGCCACAGCAAGGAACCATCACGAGCTCGGAAGGTGCCCGCCTGCGCGTCCGCATGGATGGGGAAAAGCACACCGGGATCTATCACCCCACCTGGTGCATGAGCTATCTACCAGCAGGTGCACAAGCAGAAAAGGAAACCCATGGCATTCCGACCCCTTGAAGTAGGCGACGTGGCCACAGACAGCGCCAAAGGCCCCGGCATCGTCACTTTCGTGAGCCCCTCAGGCCTGCACCACGTCAACGGCGTTGAAGTATGGTGGCTTGACCGCGATGATGGAGCCGTCTTCGATCGGTTTTACAAGCGCGGCAAGCATCTGGACATGCGCGCAGCAGCGCAGCCCCCGGCCCTGCCGCCCCGACCGGTGGAACAGGTGGAACAGGTGGAACAGGTGGAACAAGCCGATGACGAGCCACAGCACTGGAAGTTCATCGAGTTCAACACCACCCGTGCAGCTCGCGGTGCGCCAGCAGCCAAGGTGGAGGTGGACCCGGATGGTGAATGGCTTTGGATGACGCCCCTGGACATTCGCCTGAACATCCGTGACCACGGTGAGCACCTTGAGCTGCGCAAGGCCCTGGCTGCGTACAGGGGGATGGCATGACCGAGAAAAAGCCCAACCTGATGTCAGAAGTCGCGCAGGCCCAGTTGGCAGTCGCTGGCGCTTTGGATCGCATGGACCAGCGGGTGAACACCTGGCTTGTGCTGCTGGGGGAGGATCAAGACCACTCCATCACTGCGCAGGCGGCCCGCGAGGACATGGCCACCATCCGGGGCGCATTCGCCACGCAATACAACGGCACATGCTTCCATGAGGTGCTGCATCAGCTTGAGGCACGGCCCCCGGTATCCCGAATGGATGCCTTGGCGCCCCCGAGTCCAGCGCCAGCACCAGGCCAAGAGCTGGACTACGCCGCCGTGCTGGCCGATCTGCAGCGCCTGTGCAAACACCACGGGGTTGCGCTCATCGGGTCTTGCTACGCCGAAGGCATCTTTGGCGAGATTGAAATCGCCCGAGCCTCGGCCGCTGCTGTGTTCAAGCCCCGAGATCCCGACCAGCTGCAGAAGATTGGCGATGACGTGTTTGTGACCGCCATCGGCATCCCGACCTAACCCCCCAACACCACCACCGGCCCCGCACTCGCGGGGCTTTTTCATTGGAGCCATCGACATGATTACCCAGGAAACCGCTGCACTGATTTATCAGGCCTACCGCGAGATTGAAAGCGGCCTGAAGATCCTTGAGGATATGAAAACCATCCGAGAGCGCCAGGGCTTGGACAAGCACGCCCCAACCATCAAGGACGCTTTTGGCCGCCCCCGGCACCTCCAGCTTGGCATTCCCTCTGGAGAAAACTCTCATCGAGTGCTGGATGTAGACCCCGTGCTCGCTGAGTCCGTCATCAGGGCCCACATCGAGAACAAGCGCGCAGAGCTGGCCAGCGTTCAAGAACGCGCCCGAATTGAGCTGCAAAGTCCTGCAATCCACCCCGTCCCAAGCGCGTAACCCGACACCAGCCCCGCCACCCAGCGGGGCCTTTTCATTTGGAGGCTCACATGGCCGAAAACACCAAGATCGAATGGACCGATCACACATTCAACCCGTGGGAAGGCTGCCAGAAGGTAGGCCCCGGCTGCGACAACTGCTACGCCGAAACCCGCAATGCCCGCTATGCCGGTGGCCAGGCCATCAACTGGGGGCCAGGCGCACCCCGGCGCCGCACCAGCGCCAGCAACTGGAACAAGCCCCTCATGTGGAACAAAAATGCCGATGCGTTTATTGCCGAGCACGGCCGGCGCCAGCGCGTGTTCTGCGCCAGCCTCGCGGACGTGTTCGACAACGCCGTTGATCCGCAGTGGCGCGCCGACCTTTTCAGCCTGATCGCCCAGACGCCAAACCTGGATTGGCTGCTACTCACGAAGCGCATTGGCAATGTGGGTTCGATGCTTGCACAGCTGGCGCACGGCAGCGACCCAGATCTGTCCTTGCGTGACATGATGCCGCTGCCCAATGTCTGGATCGGCGCGACCATCACCACCCAGGCCGAGGCCGACCGCGACATCCCGAAGCTGCTGGCCGTGCCTGCGAGCGTGCGCTTCCTGTCCATGGAGCCGCTGTTGGGGCCCGTGGATCTGCGCAACGTGGCAGTCCCGGAGGAGCACGACCGCCTGCGCCGTCCTTGGGATTTCGAGGGGTTCAAGTTCAATGCGCTGGCCGAGCACGACGACGACCGCTTTCACCAGGCCCCAGCGACACTCGACTGGGTGATCGTCGGCGGCGAGAGCGGCCCCGGCGCGCGGCCTATGCACCCCGACTGGGCACGCGGCCTGCGCGATCAATGCGAGGCCGCAGGCGTGCCATTCCTGTTCAAGCAGTGGGGCGAGTGGAAGCCCATCGGCCAGATGGAGGAATCCGAGCATCGGGCTCTGTACCGGTCCAACGTGAAAGCGAAGCCGCATGAAAACCAGGACTGCCTGGATGACTGCTACGGCCGCAGCTGCACCGTCCCGGAGACGATTGCTCATTTCGATGGGTCGATGCACGGCGTGACGGAGCCGATGGCTTTCCTGCACGGGACTGGCGCCATGCAAACATTCAAGGTCGGCAAGAAGGCGGCCGGCCGCCTGCTCGATGGCCGCACCTGGGACGGCTTCCCCCAGCCATGAGCGCCAGCCTTAGCACGGTGGACATGCCCGAAGACCGGGCATACCTGGCCCACCACTTCAAATGCCGCGCGTGCTGCGCCGCCGGCAAAACACCAGGCCTGCAGCAACGCTGCGTCCAGGGCCTGGATCTCTGGGAGGCCTATCTGAAGGCCGCTCCACCCCAACCTCCTTCTCGCCCAGAAGGGCGATCGAGACAGCTATGAGCAAAGAAACCATCACCGCTGAGCAGTGCGCTGAACTGCTGAAATGCACCACAGCTCAAGTAGAAGAGCTCACCCGCAAGGGCGAACTTCCTGGCATAAAGTTTGGTCGCAGCTGGATTTACGTGAAGGTCGATTTGCTGGACTATCTGGCGGAACGTGCGCGCGCCGAGGCGGCGGAACGTCGACTTGACCTCCAGAAGCGCCTGAAGCAAGCCAGTGCCAGCCTGGCCCCACCCGTTAAGCCGCGCCGGAAGACGCCCCCGGCTCTCCCCCAGGTGTTGCATATGATGACCACAGGCGCTGTGCAAGGTCAACGCCCCTGAAGCTGGCATATCGCTGCGCCATCAGTGACCCTGGCGTCCAACCCATGATCTTGTTCAACTCCTCCAGACGGAATAGGTCACGTCCGTCTGCGTCTTTCAGCTCAAGCCATTGGCATGTGGCTTCGTGCCGCAGGTCATGCTCATGCAGCCCTTCAATCCCCATGTACTCAAACGCGATACGGAAGCGGAACGAAAGTCGCTGGCTCACCGTCTTGAACCCCTTAACGCCATCTTCTTCCAGGAACGGGAAGAACCAGGCCCCGGGAAGCATCGCACGCGTGGACAGGTAGACAGACAAGGCCTTGTGAACCTCGGGCCGCATGGGCACATCCCTAAAGCTCACCTTCCCCCGCCACTGCTTGGAGCTCTGCACCCGAATCACCTTGGCTTCCATATCCACCTGGCCGCGCTTGAGCGAGAAAGCCTCCTGCAGGCGCATTCCCGTGCCCACGATCAGCAGGTAAAGCGTGAGCAGCGCATTGCCGCCGCGAAGCTCCAGACCCCGCTCCCGATCTGGCCGCTCATACCCTGAGAGCACCTTGACTATTTTCTCGTGCTCCCCCGGGCGGAGGCGACGGTCGCGCGTCTGCGTCACCTTTTCGCGCCCACCTCTGGCCTTGGCCAGCTTTGTGTCAACTTCGGTATAAGTGGAGTAACCCTTGGGCAAGAGCTTCACAGGGTTAGCGATGGTCAGTCCTGGGTTATGGCGCTGGTACTCATCGAGCGCGCGGCTCAAGGCCTGCATGCGGTGCTTGATAGAGCATGGCGAGAGATTCTTTTCCACTTTGAGCATCCTCAGGTAGCCCGTCACCCAGGCGTAATTGGCTTCAGACAGCTTTGTGGTGCCCACTTCTCGCGCAACTGTGCGAAGGGTCAAAAGCTGGGTCGGTGCAGCGAAGCCACTTTCTTCCCATTCGCCAAGTATCCGGGTGAGCCGAACCTCTCGCACCGGGCCGGTAGGCGCCAGCAACTCTTGAGGCGGCGGCATGTCTGCCCCTTTCATCAGCTTCCATTGCTGCGCGTATGCAATGGCTTCATCCTCTGTATCGAAGGTGAAATACTTCCGGCCACCTGGCAGCGATGGATGCCGCAGACCTATCTCCCACTTCCCTGACGGCTTCTGTCTAGGCTTGGCCATGCACTCTCCCAAAAAATTCATTCAACTGGATTTTGACACAGATGTGTTGAGATTCAGCCGCCATTTTTTGGCGTCTTGAGGCATAGATGAGGCAGTTTGAGCCTAATAATAGACGCCATTAAAATACTATCTTATTGATTTTATTAGTTTATTTTTTACCATCTATTTCGATAAGGTGGCTACAAGATTGAACTCATTCAACGTGCCGAAGGTGGCGAAGGTGGCGGTCTGCGTTAACAGACCCTGGGCCGCTTGACAGCAGGCCTCTCACACCCCCAAGCCAGGCCCCGCCTGGCTTTTCTGCTTTCAGGCCCTCAACGGCCCATTGCGCTGGTCAACGGCTATGGCCGCTGCGCTGCTTGTTCTTGTACATGTCCAGGTCCGCGTGCTTGAGCAGGCTTTGCGGATCGGCACCATCGGCCGGAAAGATGGCCTGCCCGATGGAGGCGCCCAGGTGAACCACCACCCCCTCGGGCAAGCCCTTCAGCGTCTGCAACGCCGGTGCGAGGGCTTCAAGAATCTTGGCTTTTACCACCTGGATCTGCGCATCGCTGTGGACGCCCTGCAGCACGGCGACAAACTCGTCCCCTCCCAGGCGTATCAGCACATCGTTGCTGCGCAGTACTTCCTTGAGGCGCTGCACCACCTCGACCAGGGCCAGGTCACCGTTGTCATGGCCCCAGCGGTCATTGAGCGGCTTGAACTGGTTCAAATCAATGAAGAGAATCGCAAACACGGCAGGCTTGCCGCTGCCGGGCCGGGTCAGGGTTTCCAGAATGTGGTTCAGCGCGCTGCGGTTGGCAGCGCCGGTGAGCGCATCCGTAAACAAGCGGTGCCGCATATGGTGGACATTGTTGGCCAGTTCGCCAATCTCGTCGTTGCGTTCCACGCCGATCGGTACATCGATTTCACCTTGCCCGACACGGCGCACCGCATAGGTGAGCGAGCGCATGTCCTTGGCCAAACCGCCAAAGATGCGCAACCCCAGTGCCAGCGCACTGCCCAGCGCAAGCAAACCCAAGGCGACCACCAGCACGACATGGACGCGAATGCCAGCCAGCATCTGCTGGTGCGGCACGGCCACCACCGCCAGCCAGTTCAGGCCCGCCTCATCGGTGACGCGGCGGTAGGCCACTTCGATCGCATGGTCCTTGGCGTCAAAGATCAGCGCCGTGCGAGCCACCTCGTTGGACTGCGAGAACTCGTTGACCAGCTGCCGGTACACCGCCTTCAAGAGTGGATTGCCCGCGCTGGCAGCATTGACCCGGCTGGGCGGCTGCTCACCGCTCTGGCGGATATTGTCCATGCCCGTGCCGGCAACCAGGTCGCCATTGGGCTCCATGAGGAATGCCTGTGCCCCTTCGGACAAATGCAGGCCATCGACAAAAAGCCGCAATTCCTTCAGCGAGACATCGGTGGCCACCACACCAACGGGCTGGCCGTCCCGCCCAAACACCTGCCGCGCCCGCGTCATCACCAGGTCCTTGGCATTGAAGTCGATGTAGACAGGCGTCCAGATATGGCCAGCCACGCCCTGCGCAAGCCGGTACCAGGGACGGGTGCGCGGATCGAACAGATGGGACTCTTGGGACAGAAAGATGGGTTCAGCCTGAATCCCCGGCAGCAGGTAGAGGCTGCGCACGTCCTGCGCATGGAGCTTGATGCGCAGCTCCGCCTGGGTTGCATTGCGGCGCAGCAGGCCCATGCCCTGGCCATGGCGGTTGCCGTAGTAGACATAGTCGCCCCGGTGCTGTGTCAGCGACGTGGCCGCCCACAGCCGGGTGCGCAGTGCAGGCATATCGTCCTCGATCCGGTCAGGCGCCTGCAAACCGGCCGGAAAGCTCGCCTCGATGATGGAGCCGGAACTGAAGACATGCCGGTCCACTGCCTGGCTGATGCGCTCGGCCATCTCCACCATCAATTGCTGAGACAGCATCGAGACCGTCTTGCTGCCCGTCCAGTACCACAGCACGCCCAGCACCCCGGTCAGCAATGCGATCAGCATCACAAAAGGCAAAATCAAGGTGATCGTCAACGACGAGGCTTTACGAACGGGCATAACCAGACAGTAGTAGGGCGCGGATAGCACGCGGCGGGCAGCCAGGGATATTGATACTCTCCGCCCATTCTTACTTTAACCGTTTTTATGGATTACATAGCATGATAGACCTGCGTAATAACCCAGCACCGGCCAGCGCAGCGGTGACAACAGCCCTAGGCAAACCCTGTGATTTTCTGGTCCTTGGGCAGGCCCTCTCACCCATTACCTGCAGTTTGGTTAAAGGATAGTTGCGCTGGAGATTCATTTTTTAGGAGGAAAATACCGCTGGGAAGAAACGCAGACATTCCACCCCGCACATCGCTGAGTATATGCGCACAAATACATTTAATTACATTAATGTGGCGCAAATCAATCTCTCATCGGCAGAAATCGCCCGCCTCTGAGTTACAAATTAGCTATAAGCTGATAGAATGAATGAATAACAAAATGCGATTTAGCATGATTTGTATCCATTCCTGTCTCGTTGGGGCAAAGGCTTGGGCATCGCAACTCCCGCTGAAGTAGCAGTTGCCTGGTCCCTGTCTTCACTCCAACGACGGACGTTGCCGCTTTGTTTATAGATTGATGATCCCATGGCCACTGAACTCCTCCTGAACAAAAGGCTCTCTCGCAGAACCCTCAACAGCCTGGGGCGGCACGCGATCACCACCATGGATCAGGTGGTCGAAGCATATCCCGAGCGCTTGCTCAAGCTCAATGGTGTGGGCATGACGGTACTGCGCGATATCGAGCGAACGCTGTTTCCCGGACAGCAGTTCCAGCCGCATTCCGGCCGCTACAAGGCGTGGACCGAAGATGCCTCCAGCCATTCCCGTGGGGATCAGACTCAGTCCAAGGAATAAGGGCCCCACGGGGGCAGCCTGCACCCTCGGCACTCGCGTCGCTGGGCAAATACCACATACCAGGCAGCGCTGTGCGGCGCGATGCCCAGCTGCGCCGCCTTGGTCATCCAAGAACGGGGTGGAAGCAGATGGCGCTGCAGCAGCCAGTCATGGCAGCATCGCGCTTGGCATGGCCTCCAGCGCCCGCAGGCCCTGAGAGGGGCCAGGGTAGGTAGCAGGCGCACAGCTTATCCGCACGCCTGCGGCTGCGCGGTCAGCCCTTGTGCCGCAAGCCAGCGGCTTCGCGCGCCAGCAAGGTGATGTGCTCCCAGTCGCCGCGCTCCAGGGTATCGGTGGGCACCAGCCAGGAGCCTCCCACGCAGACGACATTCTTCAACGCCAGAAACTCCGGCGCGTTGGTGGGCGTGATGCCGCCAGTGGGGCAAAACCGCACTTCGGCGAAGGGGCCCTGCCAGGCCTTGAGCATGTTGATGCCCCCGGCTTGCAGCGCGGGGAAGAACTTCAGTTCCTGGAAGCCATCTTGCTGCGCCTGCATGATCTCGCTGCTGGTGGCAACGCCAGGCAGCAGCGGCAAACGGGCCTCGCGGCAGGCTTGGCCGACGCTGGAGGTGTAGCCAGGGCTGACCGCAAAGCGGGCACCGGCCGCTGCAGCCGCATGCGCATCGGCGGCATTGCGCACGGTACCTGCGCCGACGATCGCCTCCGGCACGGCCTTGGCAATCGCTTCGATCGAGGGCAGGCCTTGGGGCGTGCGCAAGGTCACTTCCAGTACCCGGATACCGCCTGCGACCAGGGCCTTGGCCATGGACACGGCGTGGTTGACATCGCGCAGCACGATCACCGGGATCACCGGTGCATCTTGCATGATCGACAAGGCGGTCAGTTGCTCAGCCATGTGCAGGCTCCTTCTTCTGCGCTCAGCGCATTGCGCCGGAATCCGGCAAACAGTTCTCGGCCCAGACCACGGCCATTGGCGCGCAGCTGCTCGGCCGGTATCGTGGCAAGCGGGCGTGCCTCCCAGACGGCGGCATCCACTTCGGCCTGCATGATACCGGTTTCAGCGTCCAGCAGCACCATATCGCCGCTCTCAATTTTGGCCAGAGGGCCGCCGGCCAGTGCTTCAGGCGACACATGGATGGCAGCGGGTACCTTGCCCGAGGCGCCGCTCATGCGCCCATCGGTCACCAAAGCCACCTGGTAGCCCTTGCCTTGCAGCACGGCCAATGGGGGCGTCAGCTTGTGAAGCTCGGGCATGCCATTGGCTTGCGGGCCCTGCCAGCGCACCACGCAGACCACGCCGTTGTGCCCATTGGTCTGGCAGGCCTGCTCCAGCGCCCCCGACTTGAAGGCCTCTTGCAGCGCGTCCTGCGAGTCAAACACCCAGGCAGGCGCGCGCAGCACATGGCGATCGAGCGGCACGGCGCTGACCTTGATCACGCTGCGGCCCAGGTTGCCGGTCAGCAGCTTGAGGCCTCCGGTGGGACTGAAAGGCGCGCTGACGGGGCGCAGCACGCTGTCGTCACCCGATTCGGTGGCCGCTTGCCACACCAGTTGGCCCGCTTCGACGCGCGGCACACTGGCGTAAGCCGCCAGGCCCTCGGGGCGCACCGTCAGCACATCGCCATGCATCAGGCCTGCCGCCAGCAGTTGGCCAATCACATAGCCTGGTCCGCCTGCCGCCTGGAACTGGTTCACATCGGCCGCCCCATTGGGGTAGACGCGTGCCAGCAGGGGCACGACCGACGACAGCTGTTCGAAATCATTCCAGTCGATGACGATACCCGCAGCCCGCGCCACTGCCACCCAGTGGATCAGGTGGTTGGTCGAGCCGCCGGTGGCCAGCAAGGCCACCATCGCGTTGACAATGCAGCGCTCGTCGACGACGCGGCCAATCGGCGCAAAGCGCTTGCCGGCAGTGATATTGAGCACCGTGCGCATCGCCTCGCGGGTCAGCAGCTCACGCGCCCCATCTGCGGGGTTGATGAAGGCATTGCCAGGCACATGCAGGCCCATGGCCTCAAGCAGCATCTGGTTGCTGTTGGCCGTGCCGTAGAAGGTGCAGGTGCCCGCATCATGGTAAGCGGCCATCTCGGCTTCCAGCAGCTTTTCGCGGCCCACCAGGCCCTGGGCGGCCAGCTCGCGCACCTTGGCCTTGTCGTTGTTGGACAGACCCGAGGTCATCGGCCCTGCGGGCACAAACACCATCGGCAGATGGCCAAAATGCAAGGCGCCGATCAGCAAACCAGGAACAATCTTGTCGCAGACGCCAAGCATCAGCGCCGCATCAAAGGTGTCATGGGTCAGTGCCACGGCGGTGCCCATCGCAATCGCATCGCGGCTGAACAGGCTCAGCTCCATCCCCGGCATGCCCTGAGTCACCCCGTCGCACATGGCAGGCACACCACCCGCCACCTGCGCGGTGGCGCCGTGCTTGCGCGCCTCATCTTTCAGAATGTCGGGGTAGCGCTGCAGCGGCGCATGGGCCGACAGCACATCGTTGTAGGCCGTGACAATGCCCACATTCGGGCCCTTGACCTCAACAATGCGCAGCTTGTCATGGACCGGCACACCCGCCACGGCATGGGCCACATTGGCGCAGCCCATGGAGCGCATCTGCGGCGGCCGCTGGGCCATCGCGTCCAGCTGGGCCAGATAGTCGCTGCGCGTGGCCGCGCTCTTGGCGCGGATGCGGTCGGTCACCGCTTGAAGAACGGGGTGGATCTGCATCATGGGGAATCCTTTGCATTGCCGGGGCCTGCAGCCATGGCTGCAGCATCCCCTTGTTTATGTAATTTTTATAGCACAGCCGCCGCATGCGGCGCTGGCACCAGGCTTTGTCAGCACTTAGAGCCTGTTGACGATCTCAAGGCTGCTGGGCATCGAGCCACTGCTGCACCTGCTGGGCTATGTGCCCCAGTGGGGTGTCGGCATCCACAGTCAATACCTGCGCCTCCTCGCGGGGGTCTTCCAGCGTCGCAAACTGGTTGGCCACCAGCTCGGGCGAGAAGAAATGCCCCGCGCGCTGCTGCACCCGTGCCAGGGCCGTCTCGTAGCTGAGATCCAGAAACACAAAGCCGAGCCGGGCCTGGGACGCGCGCAGCAACTCCCGGTACTGGCGTTTGAGCGCCGAACAGGTCAGCACCACACCCCCGCCATCATCCGCCTCTGCCAGCAACTGCGCCAGACGCTGCAGCCAGCCTGCACGGTCGGCATCGGTCAGCGCAATGCCCGCCTGCATCTTGGCCACACTTTCGGCCGCATGGTAGCTGTCGCCTTCGACGAGGCGCCATCCCAGGTGCGTTGCAACGGCTTCACCGGCGCTGGATTTGCCGCATCCCGACACCCCCATCACCACCAGAGCTACAGGACGCTGACGCGAAGAATCACTAGAGGACATGGTCATTGGGTTAGCGCTATCCAATATAGGTAAAAATAAGCACTGCCCTTGGATGACGCCTCTTGAACAAGCCGATTCAGCAATCAACTTAGCATTTGAGACGGCTGCAGGCACTGCCTTCCTCCCCCATCAAACTGGGATAGCGCTATCATACCGGATATTGCTTGCCGACTCGACCGGAGAATTGCTTGCCCCTGCCCTCTTCCACCCCATTGCCCGCACCAGTGGCCGAGCCCGCTGGCCGCCGCTCGCGCGCCAGCGGCCGGGTCACCTTGCAGGACGTTGCAGATGCCGCTGGGGTGAGCCCGATGACGGTGTCGCGCGCACTGCGCGGTGAGCGCCGGGTGGCTGCTGCGCTGGCCGACAAGGTGCGCGAGGTGGCTTTGCGCCTGGGTTATGTGCCGGATCCGGCCGCGCGCGCACTGGCATCGCAGAAAAGCAACCAGGTGCTGGTCATCGTGCCTTTGCTCAGCAATACCCTGTTTGTGGATTTGATCGAAGCGGCGCACAAGGTGCTGTTTGCCGCCGGGTACCACCTGCTGATTGGGGTATCGCATTACAGCGCCGCTGAGGAAGAGCAGCTGCTGCGCGCCTACCTGCCGATGCGCCCCGCCGGCCTGATGCTGACCGGTTATGAGCGCAGCGCCGGCAGTGCCCAGTTGCTGGCAGCCAGTGGCACGGCCTGCGTGCATTTGATGGAACTGCACCCGGCCAGCGCTGCCGCTGCCGTGCACAGCGTGGGCTTTTCGCAGGTGGATGCCGGGGTGACGATGACGGAGCACCTGCTGGCCCAGGGTTACCGCCGCATCGCTTTTTGCGGCGCCCAGCTGGATGCCCGCGTCATGCAGCGCCTGCAGGGCTACCGCCGGGCCTTGCATCAGGCGGGCCTGGCCGACCCCAGCCTGGAGATCCTGAGTCCCGAGCGCTCGTCGCTGGCCTTGGGCGCGCAGCTGCTGGAGCAGGTGCTGCAGCTGGGCAGCAGCGTGGATGCGGTATTTTTCTGCAACGACGACCTGGCCCAGGGCGCGCTGCTGGCTGCCAACCGCCTGAGGCTGGCCGTGCCCGCGCAAATCGCGATTGCCGGTTTCAACGACCTGCCCGGCAGCGCGCAGATGGTGCCGCCGCTGACCACCATCCACACCCCCCGCAGCGCCATTGGCGCCGAGGCCGCCACGATGCTGCTGCAGCTGGTGCAAGGCCAGCCGGTGACGCAGAACCGGCTGGATCTGGGCTACCACCTGGTGCGGCGCGCCAGCACCTGACGTATTTAGCCGCTACCACTCCCCCAAGACCCAGCTGCTGGCCACCGCAAAGTACTCGCGCAGCCAGACGTTGAACCGGGTCAGCAACGGTGTCGGGGCCGCCACGCCAATGGGCTGGCCAAAGCCCTGGCTGCGGGCAATCTGCAGCGCGCGCCAGAGGTGAAAATCGCTGCTGACAATCGCAATGGGCTGCGCCAGATCTACGCCGCGCTGCAGCAGCAGGGGGCCGGTCCATTCCAGGTTGAGCACGGTGCTGGTGCTGCGCGCTTCCACGACCATCGCCGCAGGGTCCAGCCCATGGGTCTGGGCCAGGTAACGCGCCATGATGGCGCCCTCGCTCTCGTCCTGCCCAAAGTCCACCCCGCCGGTCACCGCCAGCACCGCCTGCGGCTGCAAGGCCGCCAGCTGTGCGGCGGTATCCAGCCGCATGGCCAGCGCCGGGCGCGGCTTGCCGTCTTGCGTTCCGCTGCCCAGCACCACGATCGCAGCCACCGGCGGCGTAGTCGCCGGTGGCTGCCCCAGGCCGGCAATGCGCTGCCAGAGCCAGCCCACGCTGACCACCCACAAGGCCAAGCCCAACCAGGCGGCACGCCAGCATGCGCGGCGCCAGGGCGCAGCCGCGCCCCAGGCCTGCACCGCCCACCAGCGCCAGGCCAGGTAGCCACCGGCCAGGCCCAGCCCCACAGGCACCAGCACCCCCAGGTGAAAGTGCCCGGCCGCCAATGGCACGGCGCCCAGCCCCAGCAGCACCAGCGCGGCCAAGGCCAACAAAGCTCGTTGCATTCCCATTCCCTCGTACATCCTTCCCGGCCCACAAAAAAACCCGCTGCGGGGCAGCGGGTCTGCATGCGGGCAAAGCAATCAGATCATTCGAACTCCAGGATGATATCGTCTACCGCCAGCGAATTGCCCTTGGCGGCACTCACCTTGCTGACAATGCCGTCCTGCGTCGCAAACAGGATGTTCTCCATCTTCATCGCCTCGATGACCGCCAGCTTCTCGCCGGCCTGCACCTTCTGGCCTGGCTGCACCGCCACATCGACCAGCAGGCCGGGCATGGGCGAGAGCAGGAACTTGGACAGATCCGGTGGCGCCTTGTACGGCATCAGCTGGTAGAGCGCGGCGCCGCGCTCGGACAGCACGAGGATGTCGCGCTGCGTGCCATTGTGGATCACGCGCAGCGCGAGCGGGTTCTTGGCCGTGCCGCGCTCGATCTGGGCGGTAAAGGGCTGGCCGTTGCAGGTGCCGTGGGTGACAACATCGCGCAGCACCGCTTCGCTGCTGAACTGGTAGACCTTGTCGCCAATGCTGACCTTGCAGACGCGGGCTTCGTCGTCAAAATCGGTCACCTCGGCCGACACAAAGCGGTGCTGGCCTTCGGCGCCCAGCACCACGGCCGTGTAGCTGTGGCCCACACGTACCTGGTGGCCCAGCATCTGGCCGCTGATGGTGGAGGCTCGCGCGCGGTAGCGGCGGTTGCGGAACATCGCCAGCGCCACCAGAAAATCGGTGTCCTCATGGGGCACGTCCTCGGCATGGAAACCATGGCCATAGTGCTCGGCGATAAAGCCGGTGTTGAACTGGCCCGAGACAAACTTGGGATGGGCCAGCAGCGCTGCCTGGAAGGGGATGTTCGAGCTGATGCCGCGGATCGCAAAGCCGTTGAGCGCCTCGCGCATCTTCGCAATCGCTTCGTTGCGGTCCTTGCCATGCACGATCAGCTTGGCAATCATCGAGTCGTAGTACATGGGGATCTCACCGCCCTCGTACACACCGGTGTCGACGCGCACCCCCTGCAAATGGGTGGTATCGGCCTGCCACATGGTCTGCTTGGGCGGCTCAAAACGCACCAGGCGGCCGGTCGATGGCAGGAAGTTGCGGAACGGGTCCTCGGCATTGATGCGGCATTCGATCGCCCAGCCATCACGCTTCACATCGGCCTGGCTGAAGGACAGCTTCTCGCCTGCCGCCACGCGGATCATCTGCTCGACCAAATCCAGGCCGGTGATGCACTCAGTCACCGGGTGCTCCACCTGCAGGCGCGTGTTCATCTCCAGAAAGTAGAAGTCCTGGTCCTTGCCGACGACAAATTCCACCGTGCCCGCACTCTGGTACTGCACCGCCTTGGCCAGCGCGACCGCCTGCTCGCCCATCGCCTTGCGGGTGGCATCGCTGATGAAGGGCGATGGCGCCTCTTCGATCACTTTCTGGTGGCGGCGCTGGATCGAGCATTCGCGCTCGTTCAGGTAGACCACATTGCCATGGCTGTCGCCCAGGATCTGGATCTCGATATGGCGCGGCTCCTGCACGAACTTCTCGATAAAGATCCGGTCATCGCCGAAGCTGTTGCGGGCTTCATTCTGGCAGGCGGTAAAGCCCTCCAGCGCCTCCTTGTCGTTGTAGGCCACGCGCAGGCCCTTGCCGCCGCCGCCGGCCGATGCCTTGATCATCACCGGGTAGCCAATGCCCTGCGCGATGCCCACCGCTTTTTCTGCGTTCTCGATGGCATCGTTGTAGCCTGGGATGGTGTTGACCTTGGCTTCGTTCGCCAGCTTCTTCGACGCGATCTTGTCGCCCATCGCAGCAATCGAATGCGCCTTGGGGCCGATAAAGGCAATGCCCTCGTCTTCGCAGCGCTTGGCAAAGGCCTCGTTCTCGGACAGGAAACCATAGCCCGGGTGGATGGCCTGCGCGCCGGTCTTGCGGGCCGCATCGATGATGCGGTCGGCCAGCAGATAGGATTCGCGGCTCGGAGCCGCGCCAATATGCACGGCCTCGTCGGCCAGCTTCACATGGCGCGCGTCCTTGTCCGCATCGGAGTAGACCGCAACGGTCTGGATGCCCATGGTCCGGGCCGTGGCGATCACGCGGCATGCGATCTCGCCGCGATTGGCAATCAGGATTTTGCTGAACATGGTTGTCGTCTCTTTGTTGAATCTCTCGGTTGGCCACCCTGCTGCCGTGCTTACGGCAGCGCCTTGTCATGTGCCCAATGCCCGCCGGGCATGAGCAGATAGTCTTCGCAATCGATCTCGCTGCAGCGCGCACTGCCCAGCAGCTGCAGCATCACCTGGTCCTGCGTGCGCACATCGGTCGAACGCCCTTGCACCTCCACAGCCAGCAGGCGGCTGTCCTTGCCCCAGCGGGCAATCTCCTGGCCTTCGACCACGGCTGCCGTGCCGTCCCAGCCATCGCGGTGGGCCGTGCGCACCGTCGCCAGCCTGCGCGACAGGATGCGCTCGGGCCGCACACCCACCAGCACCACCTGGCCGCGCAAGCTGGCCAGGTTTTTGTCCAGGGTAGGCAGGTCCACCACGCGCCGGGCCTGGTACTGGCGCACCATCGCCTGCAGCCGCTGGGCATTGGCGCTGTACTCACGCTGCTGTTCGGGCTGGCCGGCATTGTGCTGCTGCTGCGCCGCTGCGTTGTTGCTGTACTGCTGGAACAGCAGCTCACGCCCCTGCAGCGAGGCCGTGGCCCGCACCACCGGCGCGGGCAGATGGCCATCGGCGTCGGCCGCCAGCTCGAAGCCCTGGTACAGCATCAGCCGCACCAGGTTCTGCGCTGCAGCGGGGCAGGCACGCTGCCAGTGCTGCAAGGCCGCCTGCAGCCACTGCCTGGCCACCTGCTCGGAGCCCAGCGGTGAATGGATGTCCACCAGCACATGCAGCGCCACCGGTGCACAGGCATCGGCCGGCGTGTTGCCACCCAATGCCGCCTGCACCCACAGGCGCCCTCCCTTGCCTTCGCTGTCCGCCAACGGCCCCAGATCGAGCAGCACCTGGCTGTCGGCCAGGGGCCGGGCAGCGCGCGCTGCCGGGCGGCTGAGGAAAATCCCCCGGTCAAAGCGGCCCTGCCACACCACCGGCGCCGCAGCGGCATCGCCGCGCGGCAGCCACTGCGCCCGTCCCTCGCCCTGGGCCAGGCCGTTTTCACAGCCTCCCTGGTACGAGAACACATACTGCGTGGACTGGGCCAGCGGCGCGCCACTGCGAGCGACGCAACCGGTGCCCGGTGCCGCCCGCGAAATGGCAGGGGCTTGCGCCCACGCGGCCCCGGCAACGCCAGCCACGGCCGCGCACAGCAAGCGCAGCGCCAACAGGCGGCGCGCCTGCAATCGCTGCGCCAGCCGCGTTGCGGCCATGCGGGGTGTGGCGGGGGTGGGATGCATCGGGCCTGCGGCGCTTACAGCGGGATATTGCCGTGCTTGCGCCAGGGGTTCTCAAGCTGCTTGTTCTTGAGCATTTCCAGGCTGCGGCAGATGCGCTTGCGCGTCTCGTGCGGCAGGATCACATCGTCGATGAAGCCCCGGGCGCCCGCAACAAAGGGGTTGGCAAAGCGGCTTTTGTACTCGGCCTCGCGCTTGGAGAGCTTGTCCGGATCGTTCTTGTCTTCGCGGAAGATGATCTCGACAGCCCCCTTGGCGCCCATGACCGCGATTTCCGCTTGTGGCCAGGCCAGGTTCACATCACCGCGCAGGTGCTTGGAGGCCATCACGTCATAGGCACCGCCGTAGGCCTTGCGGGTGATGACGGTGATTTTTGGCACCGTGCATTCGGCATACGCATACAGCAGCTTGGCACCGTGCTTGATGATGCCGCCGTATTCCTGGCTGGTACCAGGCATGAAGCCGGGCACATCGACAAAGGTGACCACCGGGATGTTGAAGGCATCGCAAAAGCGCACAAAGCGGGCCGCCTTGATGGAGCTCTTGATATCCAGGCAGCCGGCCAGCACCAGCGGCTGGTTGGCCACAATGCCGACGGTCTGGCCGGCCATGCGGGCAAAGCCGATCAGGATGTTCTTGGCGTACTCGGGCTGCAGCTCAAAGAAATCGCCATCATCGACGGTCTTGGCGATCAGCTCCTTCATGTCATAGGGCTTGTTCGGGTTCTCGGGCACCAGCGTGTCAAGCGACATATCGGCACGGCTGACCGGATCGGTCGTCGCGCGCACCGGTGCCTTTTCGCGGTTGTTCAGCGGCAGGTAGTTGTAGAGGCGGCGCAGCATCATCAGCGCCTCGACATCGTTGTCGAACGCCATGTCGGCCACACCGCTCTTGCTGGTGTGGGTCAGCGCGCCTCCCAGCTCTTCGGCGGTCACCTGCTCATGCGTCACGGTCTTGACCACTTCGGGGCCGGTGACAAACATGTAGCTCGAATCCTTGACCATGAAGATGAAGTCCGTCATCGCCGGCGAGTAGACCGCGCCACCGGCGCAGGGGCCCATGATCATCGAGATCTGTGGCACCACGCCCGAGGCCAGCACATTCTTCTGGAACACATCGGCATAGCCGCCCAGCGATGCCACGCCTTCCTGGATGCGGGCGCCGCCCGAATCGTTGAGGCCGATGACTGGTGCGCCGACCTTCATCGCCTGGTCCATCACCTTGCAGATCTTCTCGGCATGGGTCTCGGACAGCGCGCCGCCAAACACGGTGAAATCCTGGCTGAACACAAAGACCAGACGGCCATTGATCATGCCGTAGCCGGTGACCACACCATCGCCGGGGATCTTGGTCTCTTCCATGCCGAAGTCGGTGCAGCGGTGCTCGACGAACATGTCCCATTCTTCGAAGGTGCCGTCATCGAGCAGCAGCTCGATGCGTTCGCGCGCGGTCAGCTTGCCCTTCTTGTGCTGTGCATCGATGCGCTTTTGCCCGCCGCCGAGGCGGGCGAGTTCACGCTTTTTCTCCAGTTGTTCCAAGATATCTTGCATGTTCCATCCTTGAAGCTTGCTAGGTTGTCTCTCTGTCTTGATCCGGGCTCGCAACCCGGGTCAATCCGCTTTCTGAATCATCGCTGCACTGCTTTGCGCCTGCAGCAGGTTTCTGGCCGCCGTCGATGCCGCCAACTGGCCCGATGCGACTTGCTGCTGCACAGCAGGCAGCATATCGCGCACGGCAGGGTGGCTGCGAAACGCCAGCTTGAGCCCATGGTCAATGCGCTCCCACATCCAGGCCAGCGACTGCTTTTCGCGCCGCATCGCCAGGCAGCCATTGCTGGTCTGCATCTGGCGGTAGCTGCTCACAGCCTCCCAGAAGGCCTCCACGCCATCGCCCAGCAGCGCGCTGATCTGTATCACCCGGGGCTGCCACAGCGCACCGCGTGCCGCAGGGTCATGGCTGCCATGCATGCCCAGCAAGCGCAGGCTGGAGGTGATCTGCGCCTGCGCACGGGTGGCTGCATTCGGGTCGATATCGGCCTTGTTGATGACCACCAGATCAGCCAGCTCCATCACGCCTTTTTTGATGGCCTGCAGGTCATCGCCGGCATTGGGCAACTGCAGCACGCAGAACATGTCGGTCATGCCATGCACCGCAATCTCGCTTTGGCCAACGCCGACGGTCTCGACCATTACCACGTCATAGCCTGCCGCTTCGCAGACCAGCACGGCCTCGCGTGTCTTCTCTGCCACGCCGCCCAGCGTGCCGCTCGACGGGCTGGGCCGGATATAGGCTTCGGTCCGCATCGACAGTTGCTCCATGCGCGTCTTGTCACCCAGGATCGAGCCGCCTGACACCGTCGACGACGGATCGATCGCCAGCACGGCCACACGCAGGCCCTTGCCGATCAGATAGAGCCCCAGGGTTTCGATAAACGTCGATTTGCCCACGCCCGGCACGCCACTGATGCCCAGGCGAAAGGACTGGCCGGTGTGCGGCAACAGCGCCGTCAGCAGCGCGTCACCCAGCGCACGGTGGTCGGCACGGGTGGATTCCAGCAAGGTGATGGCCTTGGCCATCGCGCGGCGCTGCAGCGCCGGGTTGTCCCCTTGCGTAATGGCGGCAACGCGCTCGGCAACCTCGGTATTCATGCCGCCGCCCTGCCGCCACATTGCTGCAAAGCCTCTGCGCAACAAGCGCATGCAGCCATCATTTGTTTTGCCAACACCATATCCACTACCTCTACGCCGGGGTCCACTGGTACAACAGGTCAATCGGATCGCCGCCCGTCTGCACAAAGCCATGGCGCTCGTAGAAACGGATCGCATCGCTCTGGTTGAGCACCTCCAACCACACCGCGCGGCCTTCGCGGCGCGCTTGGGTTTGCACCTGCTGCAGCGCCCAGTCGCCAATACGGCGGTTATGCCAGGCCGGCAGCAGGTACAGGTGCTGCAGTTTCAGGCGGCCATCGTCATAGGGCACCAAGGTCAGCAGCCCTGCGCGCTGAGGGCCCTCGCCTGCGCCCTCATCCACACAGATGTGCTGCATGTACTGCGGCTCGAACTGGCGCTGAAAACGCTTGCGGGCATGGTCCATGTTGAAGATGCCCAGCCGCTCCAGGCTGGGGCGCATGGCGGCTACGCGCAGCGCGAACAGCGATTCGAAATCGCTGCTGTCCACCGGGGCAAAAGAAAGCTTCATACCGCTGCCTCCATCCAGTCTTCGATCCGCAAGCCTGCGATGCGCTCGAATTCGCGGACGTTGTGTGTCACCAGAACGCCATCAGGGTCGGCCAGCGCCTGGCAGCCAATCATCAAGTCGATGGCACCAATGGGCGTGCCCGCCTTGCGCAAGCGGGCCGATTGCGCACCGTAATGCCAGATGGCATCACCGCCCCAAGGCTCAATGCAAAACAGCGACAGGGCCTCCTCCATCAACGCCCGGTTGCGCTCCGGATACGTGCTGCGCATGGCACCACTGGCCAGCTCCGTTGCGACCAATGCAGGTATCACCATCCGGGTATGGTCCACGGTCCGCATGCGATGGAGCACGGCTGCATGCTGGCGGTGCCAGGCATAGATGCAGATATTGGTGTCCAAGTAGTAACGGGGCATAGGTCAGCGCGTCACAGTCCGGATCAGTCAAAACCGATGTCACGCGGAGGCGTCTTGTCGCGCTCGATCTCTTCGGGCATGCCCTCGAAGCGCCCCACCAAACGGTCGAGCCGCGCCAGCCATGCTGCATGCGCATCGGCGGGCACGGGGCGCAAGACCACCGAGCCATCTGCCTGGCGCTCGACAGTCACCTCGTCGGTGTCGAAGCGGAACTCCTTGGGCAGACGAACGGCCTGGCTGCGACCATTCATGAAGATTTTGGCGGTGGCGAGATCAGACATGCGGTGCTTTCAGGAGGTGATATATATCAATGGTATATACCTTGCCTCAGGCCGTCAAGCTGGCCTTGATCTGCTCCAGCACATCCTTGGCACTGGCCGGGATCGGTGTGCCCGGGCCGTAGACGCCCTTGACGCCGGCGTTGTACAGATAGTCGTAGTCCTGCGCAGGGATCACGCCGCCGACAAACACGATGATGTCATCGGCGCCCTGCTTCTTGAGCTCTTCGATGATCGCGGGCACCAGCGTCTTGTGGCCGGCGGCCAAGGTCGAGACGCCGACGGCGTGAACGTCATTCTCGATGGCCTGGCGGGCGCATTCCTCGGGGGTCTGGAACAGCGGGCCCATGTCGACGTCATAGCCCAGATCGGCAAAGGCGGTGGCGACCACCTTGGCCCCCCGGTCATGGCCGTCTTGGCCGAGTTTGGCAATCATCACGCGGGGGCGGCGGCCTTGCGCTTCGGCAAAGGCAGCAATCTCGCCCTTGAGGTTTTCCCAGCCTTCGGCCGAGTCATAGGCGGCCGCGTAGACGCCGGTCACCTTCTGCGTATCGGCGCGGTGGCGGCCAAAGGATTTTTCCAGTGCGTCGGACACCTCACCGACGGTGGCACGCAGCCGAACGGCCTGGATCGCCAGATCCAGCAGATTGCCTTCGCCGGACTCGGCGGCAGCGCTCAGTGCCTGCAGTGCCTTGTCAACAGCAGCCGCATCGCGCGTGGCCTTGATCTGGTTCAGGCGCGCAATCTGGCTGTCGCGCACCTTGACGTTGTCCACTTCCAGAATATCGACCGGGTCTTCCTTGGCAAGCTTGTATTTGTTGACGCCGACAATCACTTCCTTGCCCGAATCGATGCGCGCCTGCTTCTCTGCCGCAGCGGCCTCGATCTTGAGCTTGGCCCAGCCGCTGTCCACCGCCTGGGTCATGCCACCCATGGCATCGACCTCCTCGATGATCTTCCAGGCGGCATCGGCCATGTCCTGGGTCAGCTTTTCCATCATGTAGCTGCCAGCCCAGGGGTCGATCACATTGGTGATGTGGGTCTCTTCCTGGATGATGAGCTGGGTGTTGCGCGCAATGCGGGCGCTGAACTCGGTGGGCAGCGCAATCGCTTCGTCGAGCGCATTGGTGTGCAAAGACTGCGTGCCGCCAAACACGGCGGCCATCGCCTCGATGGTGGTGCGCACCACATTGTTATAGGGGTCCTGCTCGGTCAGGCTCCAGCCGCTGGTCTGGCTGTGGGTGCGCAGCATCAGGCTCTTGGGGTTCTTCGCGTCGAAACCGGTCATGATGCGGCACCACAGCAGGCGGGCGGCCCGCATCTTGGCGATTTCGAGGTAGAAGTTCATGCCCACCGCCCAGAAGAAGGACAGGCGCCCGGCAAAGGCATCCACGTCCATGCCTTTGGCAATGGCGGTTTTCACATATTCCTTGCCGTCCGCCAACGTAAAGGCCAGCTCCAGCGCCTGGTTGGCCCCGGCTTCCTGCATGTGGTAGCCGCTGATCGAGATCGAGTTGAACTTCGGCATGTTCTGGCTCGTGTACTCGATGATGTCGCCGATGATGCGCATGCTCGGCTTGGGCGGATAGATGTAGGTGTTGCGCACCATGAACTCTTTGAGAATGTCGTTCTGGATCGTGCCCGACAGCTGGTCCTGCGCAACGCCCTGCTCTTCGGCCGCCACCACATAGCCGGCCAGCACCGGCAGCACCGCGCCATTCATCGTCATCGACACCGAGACCTTGTCCAGCGGAATGCTGTTGAACAGGATCTTCATGTCCTCGACCGAGTCGATCGCCACACCGGCCTTGCCGACGTCACCCGTCACGCGCGGGTGGTCACTGTCGTAACCACGGTGGGTGGCCAGGTCAAACGCGACCGACACGCCTTGGCCGCCGGCCGCCAGCGCCTTGCGGTAGAAGGCATTGGACTCTTCGGCCGTCGAAAAGCCGGCGTACTGGCGAATGGTCCAGGGGCGCACCGCGTACATCGTGGCCTGCGGGCCGCGCAGATACGGCGCAAAGCCCGGCAAGGTATCGGCAAAAGGCAGGTCGGCGGTATCGGCAGCGGTATAGAGCGGCTTGACCGTGATTCCATCGGGCGTCAGCCAATTGAGGTTGGTGACATCGCCACCCGGGGCGGATTTGCTGGCGGCCTTGTCCCAGGCAGCGCGGTCGGCCTTGGGGAACTCGGATGCAGTGTTGTGCTTCGCGGAATCAGTCATGTCTCAAGCTCGGAATACGTTATAGACAATGCATATTGGCCTACCCACGGCCACCAGGCAAGTGTACATTATTCATAATTATGAATGCAGAATTTTGAATTTCAGTCGCCTTCTGTACAATGGCGCCACCGATGAGCCTCCCCAATTTTGCGCCACGCGCGCTGTACCAGGACGTTGCCGAGCTACTGCGGCAACGCATTTTTGCGCACCAGCTGCCGCCGGGCAGCTGGATCGATGAGTTGAAGATTGCCGAAGAAATAGGCATCAGCCGCACGCCTTTGCGCGAGGCCTTGAAGGTTTTGGCGACCGAGGGCCTGGTCACCATGAAGCTGCGCCGTGGCGCCTATGTGACTGAGGTGTCGCAAAAAGACCTGCTCCAGGTCTACCACCTGCTCGCCTTGCTGGAAAGCGATGCGGCCGCCGAACTGGCCAGCTGCGCCAGCGCCGAGCAGATCGCTGAGCTACAAGGCCTGCACGACGCGCTGGAAGCTGCCGTCCATGAGCGCGATGCGTTCTTTATGGCCAATGAGCAGTTTCATATGCGCGTGCTGGAGATGCTGGACAACAAATGGCTCAGCCAGATGGTCGCCGACCTGCGCAAGGTGATGAAGCTCAACCGCCACAACTCGCTGTTCAAATCCGGCCGCATCGAGGAATCGCTGCAGGAGCACCGTGCGCTGATGCAGGCGCTGGCCACGCATGACAGCCAGGCAGCACGCGCCTGCGTGAAGCTGCATTTCAAGAACGGGCTGGCCGCAGCGTCCGCATAGCTGCTACCGCTGCGGTGGGATCAGCCCTTGAGAAAATGCGCAACACCCTGCGCCGCGCGCACGCCGCTCGACAACGCGGCGGTCAGCAGATAGCCACCGGTCGGCGCTTCCCAGTCCAGCATCTCGCCCGCGCAAAAGAGCCCCGGCCGGGCATGGCACATCAGGTCATGCGACAGCGCGGAGAACGCCACGCCCCCGGCAGTGCTGATCGCTTCATCCATCGGGCGGGTAGCGGTGACGGTGATGGGAGCCGCCTTGATGGTGGCTGCCAGTTTCTGCGCATCCTGCATGCCCTCCTTGCCCAACACCTCGAACAGCAGTGCCGCCTTGATGCCGTCGAGCCCCAGCCGGCCCTTGAGGTGGCTGGCCAGGCTGCGCGAGCCGCGCGGGTGGCGGACCTCGGCGAGTACGCGCTCCGCGCTGTGATCGGGCAGCAAGTCGACAAAAAACGTTGCACTCCCCTGGGCCTTGATGGCCTCGCGAAGCGGAGCGGACACCGCATAGATGAGGCTGCCTTCCACGCCCGAGTCAGTCGCCACAAATTCTCCTCGGCGTGCAAAGCCCGCTTCGCTGCCATCGTCAAAACGGATGGCCACCGATTTGAAGGGTTGGCCGGCAAACTTGCTGGCAAAAAATGGCGACCAGCCGGGTGCGGTCTCGCCATGGGCCGATGGCAGCATGCGCACATCAAAACCGCAGTTGGCGGGCTCCAGTGCCACGGTGCTGACCCCCGCCTGCGCCAGCAGCGGCATCCAGGCGCCGTCCGATCCCAGGCGTGCCCAGCTTCCTCCGCCCAGCGCCAGCACGGTGGCCCGGGCTTGCACGGCGGTCTCGCCATCGGGCACCGCAAAGCGCAGCGCGCCTGCATCATCCCAGCCCAGCCAGCGGTGGCGCATTGCAAAACGCACGCCTGCAGCCCGCATGGCCACCAGCCAGGCGCGCAGCAGCGGCGCCGCTTTCATGTCTTTCGGGAACACCCGGCCCGAGGTGCCTACAAAGGTCTCGACACCCAAATCCTGCGCCCAGGCCTGCACTTCGGCAGCGCCAAAATACTGCAGCCAGGATGCGACCACCGCCTGCTGACGCCCATAACGCCCGACAAACGGTGCCATCGGCTCCGAATGGGTGAGGTTGAGCCCGCCGCGCCCGGCGAGCAGGAACTTGCGCCCCACCGACGGCATCGCGTCATACACCGTCACCTGCAGACCGGACTGCGCCAGACGGTGCGCCGCCATCAAGCCAGCCGGGCCGCCACCAATAACCGCGACATCCAATGGGGCGGGTGAAGAAGAGGAATGGCTGGGCAAGGTCATGGCAAAAATCACGCAAAGCAAAAGAGAACAAGGGGGCGAACCATACACCAACTCGGGCCACCGGCAACCGGGGATTGGTACTTTTTGCTGCTTGGCAAGGCAGCGCATAACCGCAAGGCCACATCGGAAGGCGCCCTCTAGTACCATTCGGCCATGGATCGTCCTGTTATTTCCCTGGTTGACCTGCGTCTGCGCGATGCAGGTCTGGCTATGCCCGCACCGGCCGGCGTCGCACTGCCGCACGGCAATGCGGTGCACGACCTGCGCCAGCGGCCGCTGCGGGATCTGCGCATCAGCGTCACGGACCGCTGCAATTTCCGCTGCAGCTACTGCATGCCCAAGGATGTGTTCGACAAGGACCATGTGTATCTGCCGCATGGCGATTTGCTCAGTTTCGAGGAGATCACCCGTACTGCTCGCCTGTTTTCGCAACTTGGCGTCGGCAAGCTGCGCATCACCGGCGGCGAGCCGCTGCTGCGCAAAAACCTCGAAGCGCTGATTGCCCAGCTGGCCGAGCTGCAAACGCTGGACGGCGCGCCGATGGACCTGACCTTGACGACCAATGGCTCCATTCTGGCACGCAAGGCCCGTGCGCTCAAAGACGCCGGGCTCAAGCGGCTGACCGTCAGCCTCGACAGCCTGAGCGATCCGCTGTTCCGCCAGATGAACGACATGGACTTTCCGGTCGCCACCGTGCTGCAGGGCATCGAGGCCGCGCAGGCCGTGGGTTTTGCCAACATCAAGGTGAACATGGTGGTCAAGCGGGGTGTCAATGACCACGAGATCGTCGCGATGGCGCGCCACTTTCGCGGCAGCGGCGTCACCCTGCGCTTTATCGAGTTCATGGATGTCGGCGCCACCAATGGCTGGCGGCTTGAAGAAGTGCTGCCCTCGGATGCGGTGCTGGAGCGCCTGCAGTCGGCTTTTGCACTGACCCCCTTGTCCGCGACTGCGCCTGGAGAGACGGCGGTGCGCTGGGGCTATGTCGGTGCCAACGGCCGGCATGATCCAAGCCTGGGAGAGATTGGGTTGATCAGCAGCGTCACGCACGCCTTCTGCCACGACTGCAACCGCGCACGCCTGTCCACCGAGGGAAAGCTGTTTCTGTGTCTGTTTGCCAGCGAAGGCTGGGACCTGCGCGCGTTGCTGCGCAATGGCGCCAGCGACAGCGATATTCGCCAGGCCATTGCCCAGGTCTGGGGCCAGCGCAGCGACAACTATAGCGAACAGCGCAGCCAACACCCCGAGATCGCCCAGCAGCGCCAGCGCGTGGAGATGAGCTATATCGGTGGCTGACAGCGCCATCGCGCCCTTCTGATGGATGCCACCACCAGATCGCCTGAGTACCTGCTGCCTTTGCCGACCATGCCCTCTTCTGTCGTCGCCATTCCCCCTGAACAAATCACCGGCCTGGTACTGGCGGGCGGCCAGGGCTCGCGCATGGGCGGGGCAGACAAAGGCCTGCAACTGCTGGGCGGCCAGGCGCTGGCATGGCATTGCGCCCAACGGCTGCAGCCCCAAGTGGGCCCGCTGCTCATCAACGCCAATCGCCACCTGGATACCTACCGCGCGCTGGGCTACCCGGTAGTGGCAGACCTGCATTTGCCGGACACCGAAGCCTACGCAGGCCCGTTGGCAGGATTTGCCGCCGGCCTGGCGGCCTGCCAAACGCCATGGCTGTTGACGGTGGCCTGCGACACACCCTATTTTCCGCAGGACCTGGCCCGGCGCCTGGCGCAGGCCACTGCCGCCCAGGGCTGCCCGATTGCGATGGCCTGCACCCCGCCCGATGAGGCCGGCAGCACACGCCCGGTTTTGCAACCCACGTTCTGCCTGATCCATGCCAGCTTGGCGGGTAGCGTGCGGCAATTTGTGGCCGGTGGCGGGCGCAAACTGCGGCAATGGGCAGCGCAGCATGGCCATTGCCTCGTGCCATTTGACGATGCCCAGGCCTTTTATAACGCCAATACGCCCGAAGAGCTGGCTCGTCTGCAGGACATGCCATCGCCGCACAAGTGACTGGCGCTGACGGACACGGACTGTGCCGGTGCTATAACAGACCAGATCAGCATTCCCACCTTGGAGCCGCCTTTTGACCTACTCGGCACAGCACCTCAGCCAGGAGCCCCAGCGCTCCGACATCGATACCCAAGCGGGCTTGACCGTCCTGGAATTTGGCACCCCCTGGTGCCCGCATTGCCTGGGGGCACAAGGCTTGATCGAGCAGGCGCTGGCCCCGCGCGCAGATATCCGTCATCTGAAAGTGGAAGACGGCCCAGGCCGACCGCTGGGCCGCAGCTACCGCATCAAGCTCTGGCCCACGCTGGTGATGCTGCGCAATGGGCAGGAAGTGGCGCGCGTGGTGCGGCCCACGACGGCAGCAAGCATCGAGACGGCACTGGCCGCGCTGCAAGCGCCGTAAACATGAACACACCGGCGTTGCGCCCGGCGACGCCTATCGATGCGCCAGCCAGGGGTATGCCTCAGACCGGCGTGACCGAGAACGCCGTGCTCGGCGCGGTCGGGTCCTCGGGTGACACGCCAAAGTACATCACGCCCATCCCGTGCAGCTGCACCGACTCGCGCCGCACGGCGGTGGCAGGGTTGGCACCAAAGCTCACCCAGGTACCATAGCGGCTCAGATCGGTGTAGATGACATTGCCGCTGCGCCAGTCGATGCGGCCATGCTGGCGGGAGACACGCCGGTCCAGCACGACCCACTCCGAATCGGATGAGCGTCCGACAAAGATCGGCATCTCCTGGGTGCTGAAAAAGCGCTCGAGGCCGCCCGATGCCAGCCGCAAGCGCATCTGCACCACGGCTTCGGGCTTCATCGGCAATACCGAGTCGTAGGCGGTGACGACGTCCTGGGCTTCCGGCTCGATCCATTGCACCTGGTAGAGCATTTGCTGCTCGGCCTTGCCACGCACATCCATCCAGCCCATCGGCACAAACACCGTGTCGGCGCGGGCGCCGGACTCCATCGTCGAGGCTGCAGCCCAGACCTCGCGGTGGCCGGCCTTCTCACACAGACGCGCCGCCATGTTGACCGAGTCGCCATAGCAGTCGCCTTCCATCAGCACCACTTCACCGGTACTCATGCCCACGCGCACATGGAATTTCTGGGAGGGGGGCAGCGAATCCCACTGCCCGTAATGGCGGCGCATCAGCATCGTCATGGCGCTGACGGCCAACGCACTGCTGTTGAAAATGGCCAGCACACCATCGCCGAGCGTTTTGATGACGCGGCCCCCCGCCTGCACGACGACCTGCTTGAAAGCGTCCGTCATGCCCGCGACGGCTCGCGCAGCGCGTTCATTGCCCAAAGTTTCGAACAATGCGGTACTGCCCGAGATATCGATGAATACCACGGTGGCGACAGTTGTCATGGATTTTCTTGTTACGGCCGTCGCTACCTCCTCCCCAGGAGCAACGCCGGCCTATGCATCAATGGCGACCATGCATATTACACTGCAAACCAGCATGCCCGACCAGTCTTGAGCCTGTCGTGGAGCTTACGAATTGTTAAGATTCCAACACATGGAGCCTGTGACAAATCGCGGTCAAAGCCTGCGGCTGCTGGCGGTGGATGCTTATTGATGGCCCCAATAAATCAATGCATCCCGGCCTTCAACACTCAGCGAAACCTGGGCGCCCACCGGCAGCAGCACCTTGGTCGGCACATGGCCAAAAGGCAGGTTGGTGAACACCGGCGCCTCGATCTGCGTGCGCAGCCACTGCACGACGCTGGCCAGCTTGAAGCCCTTGTCATGCGCATTGAGATGGTAGTCACTGAACTGGCCAAACACCACGGCCTTTTGCTGGGCCAGCACGCCGGCGTGCAGCAAGGTGGTCAGCATGCGCTCCACCTTGTAGGGCGCCTCGCCTACATCCTCGATGAACAGTACCCCGCCCTTGACCTTGGGCAGGTACGGTGTGCCCACCAGGGATGCGATCATCGCCAGGTTGCCGCCCCACAGCGTCGCCTTGGGGATGTAGACATCGTCCGAGGCTGACGCGCCCGTCACCGTGCCCGCCTTTTCCGGCGCCAGCCGCCAGCCAGCGCCTTCGCCAGCCCCGCTCAGCAGGTCTTCAAAGCAATCCTGCATGATGTCATCGACGCCCTCTTCGGCGCCAAAATCGCCCACCAGCGCCGGGCCGGCCCAGGTCACCGCGCGGGTCCTGGCATACAGCGCCAATTGGAATGCGGTGAAATCGCTCAGTCCGACAAAACGCGTGCCGGAGGCGACGGCCTGGGCGATCTGTTCATAGTCCAGGCGGTGCAACAGGCGTGAGAGTCCATAGCCGCCCCGGCTGATCATGGCCACATCGGCGCCGCTTTGGCAGGCGCGCGTGATCGCCGCCAGGCGCGTGTCATCGTCGCCGGCAAAACGCGTACTGGAGGCGAGCGCATCCTGGTCCACCTCCACCTGGTGCCCCATGGCCTCCAGGCGCTTCACCGCGCGTTTGAACGCCTTTTTGTCACGCACCGCCCCCGATGGGGAGTACACATAAATATGCTTGGGGCCTTGGGCATGGTGGTGCTGGCAGTGCGCGTGGTCGCAGTGACCATGGTCGTGGTCATGGGAGTGGTCGTGCTGGTGCATGGCGGCAAACGGAGGTAGAGAAAGGCAGGCCCAAGGCTGCCGGATATGAAGAGCGGTGCCCGGTTCTGCATGCAAAACCGGCACCTTCGGTGTTGGGCGGCATTATGCGGCCAACTGCCATGGAGGCGGGCCACACGGGGACTAATGCCATGGGCCATGCAGGGACTGCCGCACGGCAGGGCTGCTCATCCGAGCGCATCGGCATGCACCTGGATCAGGCTGAAAACGCCATGCACCCCCAGCACACTGCCCGCAATCGCCACCGCACGGTCGAGCAGCGGTTGGGAGGAGACCGTGCCGCGCAACGTGACCATTGCGTGGGAGGTCTCCACCTGCAGCGCCAGCAGGTCAGGGCTTTGCGAGGCGGCCAGCGCATCCACCACCTGGGAGGTGATCGCATCGTCATCGGCGCGCTGGCGGTTGGACTGGGCTGCGCGCTCAACGGCCTGGCTGGCCCGCTGGCCCGAGGCGTCCAGTGTGTGTGCCAGCCCCTGGCTCCAGCCCCGGCCCTGCTGCAAGGCCCCGGACTGCCACAGTGCCACCAGGCCAGCGCCGAGCGCAGCGAGCACCAGCGCTGCGATGGCGATGGCTTGAAGCGGGGTGAAGCGGCGGATCATGGGCATGGAAAGCAAAGGCAAAGGCAAGCAGATACAAGCAGCGGCGGCGCGCAGACAAGGCCTGGTCTGCGCTGACGATTGTCGCGGCGCGGCCGCAGCTTGCCAAGCCATTGCAACAAGCTGCGGCAAGCGATACCGATCAGATACCAGGGCTTGGCAATGCTTCACAAACTCCGGCCGCCGATCAGCCCGAGGGATGGCCCAGGCCACTGCCCGCAGTCGCGCGGGCGCAGGAGACACGCTGCAAGACGGGGTTGATGCGGCGACAATGCAGCCATGCAGCCCACCCTGATTCACCGTATCTTTCCGTTCCTGCGCTGGCCCAGGCCTACCCCACAGCTCTTGCGTGGTGAATTCATGGCCGGCATCACGGTCGGGTTGATGCTGGTGCCCCAAGGGGTGGCTTACGCGCATCTGGCGGGCATGCCGCTGATCACGGGGATCTATGCATCGATGATCCCGGCGGCCGTGGCCATTCTTTTCAGCCCGTCCCCTCGGCTGGGTGTCGGGCCCACTGCACTCAGCGCCTTGCTGATCGGTGCATCGCTGACCGGCATGGCCGAACCGGGCTCGGCCCAGTGGGTGGTGCTGGCCGCCTGGATGGCCATCCTGGCCGGCCTGGTGCAACTGAGCCTGGGCCTGGTGCGTGCCGGCTGGCTGCTGAACCTGGTCACTTCACCGGTGCTGGCCGGCTTCACCCAGGCTGCCGCGCTGCTGATCCTGGCCTCGCAACTGCCCAGTTTGCTGGGCATGCGCAGCGACTGGGCTACCGTCTGGGACAACCCGTCGCTCGGCCTGTTTGACTGGCGCTCCATCCTGCTGGGACTGGCCAGCGTCGCCATCCTGGTGCTGGGCAAGAAGTGGCGCCCGGCCTTCCCGTCGGCGGTGTTCGTCATCGCGGGCACCGGGCTGATCAGCTGGCTGACCGACTTTGCCGACAAAGGCGGCGCGGTAGTCGGCCACCTGCCCACTGGCCTGCCGCACCTTGTCTGGCCGGGGATGCTGGACTGGTCGCAGTTTGGCCTGCTCGTCATGCCGGTGCTGGTGATTTCGCTGGTCAGCGCGCTGGAGACCGCCTCCAGCGCCCAGGTCGAGCACCAACAGGCGGGTACACGCTGGGACAGCAGCCAGGAGCTGGTGGCGCAAGGCCTGTCCAAGATGAGCGCCGGCCTGTTCGGCAGCTTTGCCACCAGCGCCTCGTTCTCGCGCTCGGCCGTCAATCTGCTGGCTGGTGCCAAGACCGGCTACGCCAATGTGTTCTCGATTTTGCTGGTCGTCAGCGTGGTGCTGTGGTTCATCCCGGCGCTCTACCATGTGCCGCAGGCGGCACTGGCCGCGATTGTGATGACAGCCGTCGCCAACCTGGTCAAGCCGCGTGCCCTGCTCTATCTGTTCAAGATCTCGCGCGTCGAAGGATGTATTGCGGTCGCCACTTTCGGGATCACCTTGCTGACGGCACCGCGCATCTACTGGGGCGTGCTCTCGGGCATCCTGCTCAGCTCCTGCTACTTTCTCTACAACCGGCTGCACCCGCGCATTGTGGAGGTCGGCCTGCACCCGGACGGCAGCCTGCGCGACCGCCATCTGTGGCAATTGCCTGCGCTGGCCCCGGACCTGCTGGCCCTGCGCATGGATTCGGAGCTGGACTTTGCATCGGCCGCAGCGCTCGAGGAGCGCGCCGCCAACCTGTGGACCCAGCACGCGCACTACCGGCAACTGGCGCTGCTGGCCCAGCCGATGAACCAGATCGACATTACCGGTGTGGAGGCGTTTGTACGGTTGGAGCGCATGGCTGCCAAGCGCGGCGGCATGCTGCATATCGTCGGCATGAAGCTGCCCGTCGAAGCCCGCCTCCAACGCGCCGGCCTGCTGCAAGACAATCCGCATCTGCGCATGTACCGCACCGATGCCGAGTTTCTGCAAGCGATGAACCGCGCGCACAGCGATGACGGCATCGAGTATGCGATCTAGCGATTCGGGCCCCTGCCACAGGGGCCTGACCAGCGGCCAGCGCTACCCTGGCTAAAATAGCCGCCCGCCATGCACTCCGGCACAGGCGGCTATTTCATCCCCGAAGCTTTGCCAGAAACCACCGTGTCCTCGATTCTCAACATCTCCTGCTACAAGTTCATCAGCCTGCCTGACTGTGAGGCGCTGCGCGAGCTGCTCGCCCGGCGCGCGGCCGATCTGGCGCTCAAGGGCACGGTATTGCTGGCCGAGGAAGGCATCAATTTCTTTCTGGCCGGGCCCGCCGAGGCAGTACACGCCTGGGTGGATGAGCTGCGCCAGGACCCGCGTTTTGCCGATGTACAGCCCAAGGAGAGCTGGTCGCAGACCGTGCCGTTCCGCAAGATGCTGGTCAAGGTCAAGCCGGAGATCATCCGCATGGACCACCCGGCCATTCGCCCTGCCCATGGCCGGGCACCATCGGTGAGCCCCCGCGATCTGCAGCGCTGGCTGCAGCAAGGCCATGATGACCAGGGCCGCCCGGTGGTCACCCTGGACACCCGCAACGACTACGAGGTGGACGAAGGCGCCTTTGTCGGCGCGATCGACTGGCGGCTGCGCAAGTTCACCGAGTTCCCCGCACAGCTGCGGGCGCACCGGGAGGAGCTGGCCGGCAAGACCGTGGTGAGCTACTGCACCGGTGGCATCCGCTGCGAAAAGGCCGCCATCCTGATGCAGGAAGAGGGCCTGACGCATGTCTACCAACTCGAAGGCGGCATCCTCAAGTACTTTGAGGAAACCGATGGCAGCGGCTACCAGGGCAGCTGCTTTGTGTTTGACGAGCGCCGCGCCGTCGATGACGGCCTGCGCAAGACGGCGCTCAAGACCGAGACCTGACCGCTAGGCTGCTGCCCGGCTCGGCATGCTGCAGGCGATCAAGCAGCGTGGCGCTTGGCGTCCAGGCTCCATGCGCCGGCCCCAAAGGCGGCAAAGGCCAGCAGCCCGCCGACGATGGCGATGTTCTTGTTGAACAGCAGCTTGGTGACCATCACAGCCTCGGCGGGAACCGACCAGTAGGCATGGAAGATCATGGTCGCAGCCAACGTAAAGACCGCCAGAATGGCTGCGGCATAGCGCGTACCCAGGCCCAGCAGCAGCGCCAGACCACCCAGAATCTCGATCGCCAGGCCCACGGCCACCCCCACCTCGGGCATCGGCATGGCTGCCGATTGGGCATAGCCTACGGCGCCGGCAAAGCCGGTCAACTTGCCCCAGCCTGGAATGATAAAGAACCAGGCAATCAGGATACGGCCCAGCAGGGCCAAAGGATTTTGCAAAGCATTCATATTTTTCTCCTTGAAATAACACCACCACTACTACCAACACCCACACCTGCGCCACACGGGGGCGGCCCTCCATGGCAGCGCCCCCTGTGCATCAGGCAGCCAGATCAAATACCAGCACTTCGGCATCGCGGGCCTGCGCCAGGCGCAGCGATGTCTCCTGGTCCAGATAGGCCGCATCCCCGGTGTGCAGCGCCGTGTCGTTCACCGACACATCGCCCCGCACCACATAGACATAGGACTTGCGTCCGGGCGCCAGGCGCAGGCTGGCCTCTTCATCGCCGTCAAGCAATCCGGCATACATGCGCGCATCGGCGTTCATCGTCAGCGAGCCGTCGGCCCCATCGGGCGACACCACCAGGCGCAGCTGGCCGCGCTTGTCCGGATCCGCAAACGTCTTTTGTGCATAGCTGGGCGCAATGCCCTTGCGATCGGGCTCGATCCAGATCTGCAGAAAATGCGTTTCCTGGCCGCTGGCATGGTTGAACTCGCTGTGCTGCACGCCGGTGCCGGCGCTCATGCGCTGCACATCGCCCGGTGGCAGGCCTTCGATGTGGCCCATGCTGTCCTTGTGGGCCAGGTTGCCTTCCAGCACATAGCTGATGATTTCCATGTCGCGGTGGCCATGGGTGCCAAAGCCCTTGCCCGGTGCCACCCGGTCTTCATTGATCACGCGCAGATTGCCCCAGCCCATGAAGCGGGGGTCGTAGTAGCCGGCAAACGAGAAACTGTGGTTGGAGCGCAGCCAGCCATGGTCAGCATGGCCACGATCGGCAGATTTACGAACCATCAACATTTTTGATCTCCTGTCTGGCAAACGGCGCACATTGCGCTGTTCATCACCATGTCCAAGACTGTAAAACCGCAGCATCTGCCTGCGGGGCAGCGGTTTTGATGGCATCATTCAAAAATTCTGATGGGCTTTTTCCAGAACGTTGCCACGATCTCGTCAAGCCTGAATCAAGCCGGCCTCAGCAGCGAAGATTTACCGATCTGCCCAGGGCTGCATGTAGGAAAGAACCGTCAAAATGGCCTTGTTGCGTGACCGCGATGTCCTCACCCCCGATACCCTGGCCTTGCTCCAGCTGGTGGCGGACTCCGGCAGCTTTGCCGCTGCAGCACGCCAGTTGGGTCTGGTGCCCAGCGCGCTCACCTACCGTATCCGCCAGGTCGAGGATGCCCTGGATGTGCTGCTGTTTGACCGCAGCGCGCGCCAGGCCAGACCCACCGAGGCTGGCCAGGAGCTGCTGCGCGAAGGCGCGCGCCTGCTGTCGGAAGTGGATGCCGTTGCCAACCGCGTACGCCGCGTCGCTACCGGCTGGGAGCCCGAGCTGCGCATTGCCGTCGACGGGGTGATATCGCGCACCACCCTGCTGGAGTTGATCGAGGCCTTCTACACGATCGCGCCGCCCACCAGGCTCAAGATCACCGACTCCATACTGGCCGGGACCTTGGAAGCCCTCAGCTCGGGCCGCGCCGATCTGGCCATCGGCATTGCCGTCGATGCATCGCACGTCGCCGGCCTGCAGCAGCTGGACCTGGGCGAGATCACCTTCCGCTATGTCGTCGCCCCGCACCACCGCCTGGCCGACGAGTTGCAACCCATCAGCGACGAGGTGCTGCGCCAGCACCGCATCATCGCCGTGGCCGATTCCTCGCGCAGCGGAAATGGCCAGACGATCGGCGTGCTCAACGGCCAGGATGTGCTGACCGTCGACACCATGCAGGCCAAGCTGCAGGCGCAGCTGCGCGGCATCGGAGGCGGTTTTCTGCCAGACAACATGACCATGCCCTATCTGCGCAGCGGCCAGTTGGTGGAGCGCGAACTGATGCGTCCCCCGCGCAAGATCAAGCTGCGCTACGCCTGGCGCGGCACCAATCCGGGCAAGGCTTTGCAGTGGTGGCTCGACCAGTTGCAGTCCGAGGCCACACGCACTTCTTTGCTGAGCAATCACTATGTGGGATAAATCCTGAGCAAAATGGGCATGCACACCGTGTAGAGTGGTTCTCCAGATGCCGCTGCACCTGCAGCCATCTGTGATGCCTTATCGTTTGTCGAAACAGTACAGAAAGTCTTTCATGTCTTCTCGCATTCCCCCCAAACCCAAACGATCAGCCTCCTCTTCCCATATTGTTCTGGCCACCCGCAAGCACTATGCCGTGGTAGGCGCCGGCATGGCGGGCGTCGTCTGCGCACGCACCTTGCAGCAGGCGGGCCACCAGGTCACCGTGATCGAAGCCCAACCCCAGGTGGGTGGCCGCATGGCCAGCCGCCACAGCGCGCACGGCAGCTTCGATGTCGGCGCCCAGTTCTTCACGGTGCGCGACCCGCGCTTCCAATTGGCGCTGGACACCACCCCCGATGTCACCCGCCAATGGAGCGTCAATGCCATCCGCACCCTGGATGCGACCGGCAAGGTCGCCGTGACCACGCAGCGCGGCATGGAAGCCCATCTGGTGGGCGTCCCCACGATGGACAGTCTGCTCGCGTCCTGGTCCGCGCCGCTGACCGTTCGCCTCAATGAATATGCACTGGCTTTTGAGCGCGATGCACTCAACCCCAGCCAGTGGCAGTTGCGCACCGAAGACGTCGATGGCGGCGTCCACGTCTACGCCGGCCTTGACGGCGTCGTGCTGGCCATTCCGTCGCCCGAAGCCCAGGAGCTTCTGGCGGACAGCGAAACCCATGTGCCCGCTGACTGGCAGCTGCCCGATGTCTACATCGCCCCGAGCTGGACCCTGCTGCTGACCTTTGCCCATGCGGTCGATCCGAGCATCACCACGATGGGCCCGCAGTGGAATGCCGCGCGCACCGAACACCCCCGCATCACCTGGCTCTCGCGTGAGTCGTCCAAGCCCGGCCGCGGCAAGGTCGAGCGCTGGACCGTGCAGGCCAGCCCCGACTGGGCGCGCAAGCATGAGAACGATGAACCCCAGCGCGTCGCCGCCAAGATGCTGCAGGCCTTCTCCGAATTGACCCGCATCCGCGCCACGCCCAGCGACATCCGCGTTGTGCAATGGGGCTATGCGAAAACCATCAACCCCCTGCCCAAGGATGCGAAGGGCCAAGCCCGCAGCCATCTGTGGAACGCCAAGAGCGCCATTGGCCTGTGCGGCGACTGGTGCCTGGGCTACCGAGTCGAAGACGCCTTTGTTTCTGGCCTGGAACTCGCGCTGGCCGTGCTCGGCGAATAAGAGTCGCTAACACAACCCTTGATACGTCGTTACCAAGCCTTGTCGTACGTCTGTACTGCCTGCGGCTTGGCGCCTCGTCTCAACCGCAAACCTTCGGTTTGCTGGGCCGTGTTAGCGACTCTAAGCGCAGCGCGCCCGGCAGCCTGCCGGGCGCTTTTCCGTTCTCCATCCTGAGCCGTTGCCGATACCGGGCAACGGCTTTTCGCGCTGGCCAGCGGCATTACACTTGCTGTCCCATGAGCTCACGCGTTTATACCGGCCGTTTTGCCCCCTCGCCCACCGGGCCGCTGCATGCGGGCTCCTTGGTGGCGGCCCTGGCGTCCTGGCTCGATGCCCGCGCCCATGGCGGCACCTGGTTGCTGCGGATAGAAGACATCGACCCGCCCCGCTGCCCGCCGGGCATGGACCGGGAAATATTGCGCCAGCTCCATGCGCTGCAGCTGGTTCCCGATGCGCCGCCGCAATGGCAATCCGCCCGCCATGGCCTTTATGCCGCCGCACTGGCGCAGCTGCAGGCAGCCGGCTGGGCCTACCCCTGCGCCTGCACCCGCCGTGACATGGATGCCGCGCTCGCCGCGCAGGGCCATGTGCATGAGCGCCACGGCGAGCGCCCGTACGCGGGCACCTGCCGCGATGGCCTGCATGGCAAGACCGGCCGCAGCTGGCGCTTCCATGCGCAGCGCTACCAGCAGCATGCCAGCGCCGTAGCGGCCGAAGACGACCTGTTGCCGACGCTCGAACACCCGGTACTGCACAGCGACCAGCAGCTGCTGTGGCAAGACCGCTGGCTGGGCCCGCTGCAGCAGGATGTGGCTGCCAGCGTCGGCGATTTTCTGGTGCAGCGCGCCGATGGCCTTTGGGCCTACCAGCTGGCCGTGGTGGTCGATGACGCCACGCAAGGCATCAGCGATGTGGTGCGCGGCGCCGACCTGGCCGACAACACGCCGCGCCAGCTGTTGCTGCAGCGCGCGCTGGGCCTGCCTGCGCCGCGCTATATGCACACGCCGCTGGTACTGCAGGCCGATGGTGAAAAACTCTCCAAACAATACGGCGCGCCAGCCGTCGTGGTGGACAGCGCCGAGCAGCGCATCGCCGTGCTGCGCCAGTCGGCCCAGCACCTGGGGCTCGAGGCGGGCCAGGCCAGCAGCATCCCCGATGCGCTGGCCGGCTGGACGGCGCAATGGGCGCGCCGCCACCTGCCCCCTACATGAAATTGCGCGTGTGCAAGGAGGCCAGCTCCTGCGCATGGCCGCGCTCAAAGCCCAGCCGCACCAGCTTGGTGTAGCGGCCATCGGCCATGTCCTGCATCAGCTGCTGCACGCGCTGGCTGCCCAGCGCCAGCGCATCGGCGGACAAGGCCCCGGCGCCCACCAGGATCAGCGCATCGAACACCTCTTCGTTCAAGCCCGATGTCCCGGCCAGGGCATCATGGCGTGCTTCCACCGCCTGGGCCAGCCGGTGGCGAAAATCCGGCTCGAGCTTCAGGCGGTGCAGCAGGTGCGACATGCCCAGCGCCACATGGCGCGCCTCATCGCGGGCGGCCAGGCGACAGATCTGGCGGGTCAGCGGATCGGGCGCATAGGTCTGCAAGAACTGCAGCAGGTTGACAAAGCTGCCCTCACCCAGCACCGACAGCAAAAAGCCCGCCACTGAAAAATCCTTTTCCGCAAGCAAGCTTTGCAGCGATGCCTGGCCGCCTGCGGTGGAGAGCGCCGGTTCACGCCCATGGCGGCGAATGCGGCGGGTGAACACATCGATATGGCGGGCCTCATCGGCCACCTGGATCGCCAGCGCCGCCTGCAACTCGCGGTAATGCGGATGCAGCTCGCCCAAGAAGCGCGCCGGCACGATCAGCGCCGCATTCTCGTTCTCGACCATATAGGTCATCACCTGCACGATCGCGTCCTCGATCACTGCCGGGGGCTCGGGCGCATGCGCCCAGTCGATATCGGTGTCGGCATTCCACTGTGCAGCCACGGCCTGGGCATACAGGTCCCCGGCCTGGTCGGTCCAGAACTCGGCCTTCTCCTGCAGGCGAAAGGCAAAGGCCGGCGCCCCGGCCTCCACCGCTGCGCCGCGCGCCGCCAAGCCCCAGGCCGGGTTGGCCTGTGCGGCGACCGCACCGGGTTGGCTGGCATCGCTGTGGCCTGCCACCGCAGCATGGCGCCACCGGCCGGCTTGCGCGTTGCCGCGCAGCACCAGCAAGGCCGGCTGCCGCAGCCAGCCCGGCGGCGTTTGCAGCGCATGGCCCTGGGCCTGGCACCAGGCCGCCAACTGCGCCTGCCAGCCCGGCGCCTGGCCGCTGACCCGGATGGACTCGCCCACGGCGACGGCGGCCAGGCCGTGCTTGACCAGCAGGTGCGCACCGGCATCAAAGCCCAGCCGGCCCAAATCCACCAGCGGCAGGCTGGCGGGGTCGGCCTGGCGTTCGCTGCCAGCGCTGCTGGACGGTGCGGACGGTTTTTCCATGGGCGTCAATACCGGTAGTCCGCCGCCAGAATGCGGCCCGCGTCATCATAGAAGCGCTCATCGCGCACCGCACGGGACAAAGGCGCATAGCCCGAAGCACGGCCAGGGTGCCAGACCTTGAGGCCTTCCAACTCCAGCAACGGGCGGATCAGCGGGTCGTCCCAGGACATGGCCAGCAGGATCTCGGTAAAGCGCGCCGCATCGGCGGCGCTGATGCTGGGGCCCGCCGTCATATTGCAGTGGTCAAAAGGCTGCGAGGTGTCGAGTACGCGCGTGGCGCCTGCCGGCAAGGTGCCTTCGGCGGCAAAGGCCAGGTAGTTCTTGGCCACCATCCACGACGCCGCAATGTCTCCCGCCACCATGGCCTTGGCCGCCAGGCGCTCGCCACCGATATGGTCACCATGCTTGCCGCCCAGCACATCAAAACGGCGCGCCTGAAAATCCCGGCCGGCTAGCATGCCCTGTTGGCGCAGGTGGTCCAGTGGAATCAAGGTGGCCTGGGGCGAATCTATCGCGCCAAAGCCCAGGGTCTGGCCGCGCAGGTCAGCCAGGGTCTGGGCCGGGCTGTCTGCGCGCACCACCAGCAGCGACTGCACATCCATGTCGGTGTCGCGCATTGCGATGGACCGCACCTGCTGGCCGGCGGCCCGGGCCATCAGCTCGGCACGCACAAAGGCCAGCGGCGAGTTCCAGGCCAGCTGCACACGGCCGTCGATCAGTGCCTCGGTCAGCGACTCGTAGTTGGAATACAGCACATAGTCAAAGTACAGGCCCTGCTCGATGAAGTGGGCCTTGAAGCCTTCCCAGATCGTGATGACCTTGGGCGCATAGGCCACAGCGCCGAGTTGGAGGGTGGTGTAGGAAGCGGTCATGGATGCCTTCTCAGGTAGGTGGAACACAAAGGGCTCAGGCGGCGGCCTCACACAGCGCCTTGCCCAGCAGGTCATAGATCACATCGGTGGTGGGGTCCATCACCGAGGCAGCGCGGGCATCGCGGAACAGCCGCTCAATGCCCAGGTCCTTGCGGAAGGCGGCGCCACCGCAGACACGCATGGCGGTATCGCTCACCTCCAGCGCCGCCTCGGCCGCAGCGGCCTTGCATTGCAGCAGCCGGGTCTTGGCATCGGGGCGCCCGGCCAGCACCGCCTGCACGGCGTCATCGCGCAGCAGGCGGGCCTGATCGGCCTTGAGCTGGGCCTTGGCCAGGTAGGCGCGGATGGTGGGCAGGTCGGCCAGGCCGCTGCCGTTTTCGGCAAAGCGGGTGTGGGCCACATGCTGCAGCGCGCGGCGCAGCACGCCTTGCATCAGGCCAACCGACGTGGTTGCGATCAAGGTCGGAAAATACGGCATCAGGTAGCGGGCCTTGACGTCCTCGCCCTGGCCATCCTCGCCCAAACGGCAGGACAGCGGCACGGCCACATCCTGGGCGATGATCGGAGACGAGGCATTGCCGCGCAGCCCCATGCCATCAAAGCGCGCGGGGATCTGCAGCCCGGGCAGGCGGCTGTCCACCAGCCACAGCGTATTGCCCTCGCCGGTGCTGGCCCGCGAGATCCAGACATAGGAATCGGCCTCCCCGGCCGAGGTGATCATGCTTTTGTGGGCATTGAGCAGCACCGCGCTCGGGCCCTGCGCTGCGGCAGTACCCGTTGGCGCCCAGATATGGCTGCGCGAGCCGGTCTCCGACACCGCCAACGTGGTGATGTGGCGGCCCTGCGCAATGGCGCGCCGGGTGTCTTCGGCAGCAAAGGGCTCGATCAGCGCCACGCCGCAGTAGTGCATGGTCAGCACCATGGCCGTGCAGGGGCAGTCCTGGGCAATGCGCTCCACCACCTGTACCGCTTCGGGCAGGCCTGCGCCCATGCCGCCCACATCAGCGGCGCTGATCAGGCCCAGCAGCCCCTGGCTGCCCAAGGCCTGCAGCGCCTGGCGCGGGTAGACCGCCTGGCTATCGGTATGCGCGGCCGCCGGCGCGATAAGCTCGCGCACGATCGGCTCCAACGACGAAAGAATGTCCATGCTGCTCCGGATGCTGGCGCAACTGGCAGGCCCTTACCGGAACCCATGGGGCGAGCCACGCCGCCTGGCGCAAGCCGCGAGCCGCGAGCCGCCACCCGAGTTTCCTGTCGCATACAGACCTGCAATCACGACAGACTTCACTTTGTGAAAAAGGCATTATAGGCAGCGAGATGGCAGTCACCAGGCCAGCTGCACGCACACCGATTGCCCACCGTTTTGCCATTGCAGACTGGAAAAATCTACAATAGCCCCTTTTTTGACGCGGCCGAGCGCCCCTTGCCGGGCAAGCGCCACCCTGCCGCTTGTGCTGAGCGGCACCTCCATGACCATGCAATCTTCTTCGACGCCTGCTGCCGGCCCCGTGCCCGAGCCCATCATTACCAACGCACGCGATGCCAGCAGTGCCCCCGGCCATGCGCCTGCGGATGTCGCCCATCCCAAGACCATCCGCTCCTATGTGCGCCGTGCGGGCCGCACCACGACCGGCCAGGCCAAGGCCTTTGAGACCTTGGGCACCCGCTATGTGCTGCCCTACACCGGTGAGGCTTTCAACGCCGAAGCCGCCTTTGGCCGCCAGGCCAAGGTGATTCTGGAAATCGGCTTTGGCATGGGCGAGGCCACGGCGCACATTGCCCGCGTTCGCCCGGAAGACAATTTCCTGTGCTGCGAAGTGCATGAGCCGGGTGTGGGCGCGCTGCTCAAGCGCATTGGCGAGCAGGACATCACCAATATCCGCATCTTCCAGCACGACGCGGTGGAAGTGCTGGAGAACATGCTGCAGCCAGGCTCGCTGGACGGCATCCATGTGTTCTTCCCCGATCCCTGGCACAAGAAAAAGCACAACAAGCGCCGCCTGATCCAGTCGCCCTTTGTGGCCCAGCTGGTGGCCCACTTGAAGCCCGGTGGCTATATCCACTGCGCGACCGACTGGCAGCCCTATGCCGAGCAGATGCTCGAGGTGCTGTCGGCCAACCCCGACCTGAAGAACACCGCCGACGGCTACGCGCCGCAGCCGGAATACCGCCCGCTGACGAAGTTCGAGAACCGCGGACTGCGTCTGGGCCATGGTGTCTGGGATCTGGTGTTCACCCGCGCCGCATAAGCGGGGGGGGGGCCGAGTAGCCCACGCCACATGCAGAGGCTGCTTCGGCAGCCTTTCTCTTTTTTGCTGCCTGGGGCACCGGGCTGACGAGGTAACAGTTGCCATGTTTATCAAAATTGATAGCAGAACCGGCCGCCTGCAGCCCTTGATGCGGTAGGATGGCTGCTGGCACCTGCGAGCAGGTGCCAATGGCACACGCCGCCCCCTGCCCCACGGTTGTGGGTATAAACCTTGCGCCCTGCTCTGGTGCGACAGTCCCCGGCGGGATGCAAGGCTTGTGATGCAGTGGCCCGGGCTGGCATGCCATCACACCGGAAAACTGCAATGACTGTCTCTCGCTTCCACATCCCCCAACTGGACCACAGCCCCTCTGCCGGTCAGCCTGCCGCGTTGCGCAGCTACGGCTGGGCATCGGCTGTGCCGGGCCCGTCCCTGCTGATCTTTGGCGCCGTGCATGGCAATGAGCAAAGCGGCACGCATGCGATCCACCGCTGGATCGAGCGCTTTGAATCGGGCCAGGTGCGCCTCAAGCGCGGGCGGCTGACGATGGTGCCCGTCGCCAATCCCAAGGCCTTCATCAAGAACGAGCGCGAAGGCGACCGCAACCTCAACCGCAACTTTGTGCCGCAGGCCGAGCCGCAGAACTTTGAAGACCACATGGTCAATGCGCTGGCTCCGTTGCTCGAGAGCCATGACGCACTGCTCGACCTGCACTCGTACAGCGGCGACGGCCAGCCCTTTGCGATGACCGGGCCGCTCAACAACACGGGCAGCCTCGAGCCCTTTGCCCGCCAGCAGGAAGAAGAAGCCTTTGCCAAGGCCGTGGGCCTGCCGGTCATCGTGCAAGGCTGGCTGGAGGTCTATGAGCAAGCCGTGAAAGCGAGCGGCGGCGCGCTTCGCCCCGAGCATGGCATCGGCACCAATGAGTTCATGCGCAGCCGGGGCGGCTATGCGATCACCGTGGAATCGGGCTCGCACGAAGAGCCGCAGGCCATCGAGGTCGCCGACCGCTGCATCGCCGGCGTGCTGAACCTGCTGGAGATGGCCGATGTGACCGTTGAGCCCGTTGCCCAGTACACCACCCACCATATGCGGCAGGTGTTCATGCGCCAAAGCGCCGACGACCGCATGCAACAGGACTGGCAGAACTTTGACCCATTCCGCAAGGGCGACCTGCTGGCCACGCGCGCCGATGGCAGCCAGATTCTGGCGCCGTTCGATGGCTGCGTGATCTTCCCGCAGGCCGATGCCGCCGTGAACCGCGAGTGGTTCTACCTGGCGCAGACGGACCACAGCTGATCCAGCGAAGGCGGGCTGCCTTTTGCAGGCAGCCCGTCAATCTACCCGGCCAGCCAGCCTGAATCAGCCAGCGGTGACGATGCTGACCCCGCCATCGACAGCCAGGCACTGGCCGGTGATGTGTTTGCCGGCGTCGCTGGCCAGCAGCACGGCAGCACCCTTCAAATCATCATCCCCGCCCAGGCGCCCCAGCGGCACGCCGGCAGTCATCGCATCCTCGCCGATCTGGTCGATCAGGCCAGTGGCCATCTTGGTGCGGAAAAAGCCCGGCGCCAGCGCATTGACGCGGATGCCGTAGTGCCCCCATTCGGCCGCCAGCGCCCGGGTGAAGTTGATCACGGCGCCCTTGCTGGTGTTGTAGGCAATGGTCTTCATCGCTGCCGGGTTGCCACCCAGCCCGGCAATCGAGGCCAGGTTGATGATGGCGCCCTGGCGGCGCGGGATCATGCTGCGCTTGGCCAGCTGCTGCGACAGCAAAAAATAGCCGCGCACATTCAGGTTCATCACCTTGTCCCAGGCGGCAGCGGGATGGTCTTCGGCCGGCGCGCCCCAGCTGGCACCGGCGTTGTTGACCAGAATGTCCACATCACCGACGCGCTCCAGCACCTCTTGCGCCAGGCGCTCGATCTCGCTGTCCACCGCACAGTCGGCCGCCACCCAGCGCGCATCGATACCGGCGCCACCGAGTTCGGCCACGGCCGCCTCCAGCTCGTGGGCCTTACGGCTGCTCAGCACCACCTTGGCGCCGGCCTCGCCCAGCGCATGGGCCAGCTGCAGCCCCAGGCCACGCGAGCCGCCGGTGATCAGTGCCGTCTTGCCGGTCAAATCAAATAATTGCCCAATCTTGCGGGTCATGCAAAGGCCTCCTGGTATGCCTGAAGAAATGGATCAAATGGAGGCCCTCAGGCCGGCAGCGCATAGTCCTTGAACTGCTCGCGCAGCCGGGTCTTGAGCATCTTGCCGGTGGCGCCCAGCGGGATCGCATCGACAAACACCACCGCATCGGGAATCTGCCATTTGGCCATTTTTCCCTGGTAGAAAGCCAACAAGTCTGCTTCGCTGACGGCGGCATCCTTCTTGAGCGCGACAAACACCACTGGCCGCTCGTCCCACTTGGGGTGGGGCATGCCCACGCAGGCGGCCATGGCGACTGCCGGGTGGGCCATCGCAATGTTCTCGATGTCGATGGAGCTGATCCATTCACCGCCGGACTTGATCACGTCCTTGCTGCGGTCGGTGATCTGCATGAAGCCATCGGCATCGATGGTGGCCACGTCACCGGTGGGGAACCAGTCGCGGCCCTGCGCATCGGTCACCAGCGGCGACGCGCCCTCGCTGCGGTAGTAGTTTGCCACCACCCAGGGGCCGCGCACCAGCAGGTCGCCATAGGTCTTGCCGTCCCAGGGCTGGTCCTGGCCATCGTCGCCCACAATCCGCATGTCCACACCAAAGATGACCCGGCCCTGCTTGGCCAGCAGCTGCGCCTGGGTGTCGGCCGGCAGCGCCAGGTGCTTGTGCTTCAAGGTGCAGACGGTTCCCAGCGGGCTGAGCTCGGTCATCCCCCAGGCATGCAGGACCGTCACGCCATAGTCGTCCTGGAAGGTCTTGATCATTGCCGGCGGGCAGGCCGAACCGCCAATGATGGTGCGCTGCAGGCTGCCAAAGCGCAGGCCCTGGCTTTGCACATGGCTCAGCAGCATCTGCCAGACAGTGGGCACGCCGGCGGCAAACGTCACCTTCTCCGCCTCCATCAGCGCGTACACCGAGGGACCATCCAGCGCCGGGCCGGGAAACACCAGCTTGGCGCCATTGAGCGGCCCGGAGAACGGCAGGCCCCAGGCGTTGACGTGGAACATCGGCACGACGGGCAGCACCACATCGCGCGAGGAAATATCCATCACATCGGGCAGCGAGGCGCCATAGGCGTGCAATACGGTGCTGCGGTGCGAGTACAGCACGGCCTTGGGGTTGCCGGTGGTGCCGCTGGTGTAGCACATGCCGCAGGCGGTGTTTTCGTCAAACTCGGGCCACTGGTAGGCGCCATCGGCGCTGGCAATCCAGGCTTCGTAGGCGACCAGGCCCGGAATGCCGGCATCGGCGGGTAACTTGTCGGCATCGCACAGCGCCACCCATTGGCGCACCGTGGGGCAGCGCTCGTGGATGGCCTGCACGATCGGCAGGAAGCAGCTGTCAAAGCACAGCACCTCGTCCTCGGCATGGTTGACGATCCAGACCACCTGGTCAGGATGCAGGCGGGGGTTCAAGGTATGGATGACCCGGCCCGAGCCGCCCACGCCGTAGTACAGCTCCATATGGCGGTAGCCATTCCAGGCCAGGCTCGCCACGCGCGTGCCTGCGGCCAGGCCCATGCCATCCAGGGTCTGGGCCAGCTGCCGCGAGCGCTGCGCAAAGTCGGCATAGGTGTAGCGGTGGATGTCACCTTCGACACGGCGGGAGACGATTTCGGTATCGCGGTGGTAACGCTCCGCAAACTCCAGCAGGTTGGAGGTCAGCAGTTGCTGCTTTTGCATCAGGCCTAGCATTGGGTCTCCTTGTGATATGGCCAGTGGCGGCACGCAGGCGATGCTGCGCATGGCACCACCGGCATGCATCCGTTTTTATAGCGCTTGTGCGCGGCAAAGGGCATCGTAGCAACCCGCACTGCGCGCGGGCTGCATGAGCAAATGCCTGCTGCTTATGACGAGGCATACAGTACAGGCAGCCGCTCGCCACGTGCACGGCGCGCTGTCACCTAGGCTGCAGCACGTAAAATCCTGCGCATTTCTCCGCCGCCTTTTTGCGCTGTTGCCATGCTGATTCCCGATTACATCGACGAGCACCTGCTGGTGCTGAACAAGCCATCGGGCCTGTTGTGCGTGCCTGGCCGCGGAGAAGACAAGCAGGACTGCCTGAGCGCACGTGCCCAGCGGCAGTGGCCCGATGCGCTGGTGGTGCACCGGCTGGACCAGCCCACCTCGGGCCTGGTGGTGATGGCGCGCAGCCTGGCCGTGCAGCGTGCGCTGGGTGATGCCTTTGCGGCCCGCACGGTACGCAAGCGCTATGCGGCCGTCGTCTGCGGCAGCCCTGCTGCACAGCCTCTGGCACCCGGCCATGCGCTACATGCCGCGATGCCGCAGGATGGCCACGCCTGGAGCCTGGTGGACCTGCCGCTGATCACCGACTGGGAGCGCCGCCCCTTGCAGCGTGTCGATTGGGAGATTGGCAAGCCCAGCCAGACCTGGTGGCGGGCGATGACCGCAGACGAGGCAGCCGCGCTGCCAACCATTCCCGCCGGCTGCACCCGCCTCTGGCTGGAGCCACTGACCGGCCGCACACACCAGCTGCGCCTGCATATGCAGGCCATCGGCCATGCGATGCTGGGCGACGGCCTGTATGCCAGCGCAGCGGTGCAGGCCATGGCACCGCGCCTGCTGCTGCAGGCGCAGCAGCTGGGCTTTGCCCACCCGGTGACCGGCCAATGGCTGGACTGCCGGCTGGCGGCAGATTTCTGAAGGCCGGGCTGGAACGGCCTGGCCGTCTTAGACGTGGCGCATCAGGCCGCCATCGACGCGGATGTTCTGGCCGGTGATGTAGGCCGCACCGTCGGAGGCCAGAAAGGCCACGGTGGCGCCAATCTCATCGGCCTTGCCGTAGCGCTGCAGCGGCACGGCCGCCTGGCGCTCGTCCTTCTTGGGCAGGCTGTCGATCCAGCCAGGCAGCACATTGTTCATGCGGATATTGTGCTGGCCGTATTCATCGCAGAAGATCTTCGTGAAGGCCGCCAGGCCTGAACGCGCCATGGCCGAGGTCGGGAACAGCGCTGCCGGCTCGAACGCCCAGGCCGACGAGATATTGATGATCGCGCCGCCGCCCTGCTTTTGCATGATGGGTGCGACCAGGCGCGTGGCGCGCACCACGTTCAGAAAGTACACCTCCAGGCCCTTGATCCAGTCCTCATCGCTGATCGACAGCAGATCGCCCTTGGGGCCGTGGCCGGCGCCATTGACCAGCACATCGATGCGGCCGTAGCGCGCCATCACCGCATCCACCAGCTTTTGCATGTCGGCCACATTCTGGTTGGAGCCGGTCACACCCACACCGCCCAGCTCCTGGGCCAGCGCCTCGCCTTTGCCCGAAGACGACAAAATGCCCAGCGCATAGCCGGCCTGGTGCAACTGGCGTGCTGCCGCTGCGCCCATGCCGGATCCACCGGCGATCACGATGGCTACTTTGGATTGGTTCATGCTGTGCTTCCTTTGTCTGTCGTTCCAAAGCTGCTGATCCTAACCAAGCCGCCACGCCTGTGCAGGCATCCGGGAAAAACGCCGTAACGCCCAGGCCCAACTGCCGTTACGATAGCCGGTTATGACCACCAAACACCTCACCATCCTGACCGGCGGATCGCGCGGCATGGGCCTGGCCATGGGCCGGCAACTTCTGGCCAAGGGCCATACCGTGCTGAGCATCGCGCGCAGCAGCTCCAGCGCGCTGGCCGCTGCCGCTCCAAAGCCTGACCAGCTCATCCAGTGGGAGCAGGACCTGGGCGACACCGATGCCGCAGCACAGCGCCTGGGCGACTGGCTGCGCAGCCTGAAGGCCACCGACTGGGCCAGCATCACGCTGATCAACAACGCTGGCGTGATTCCGCAGATCGCACCGCTGTCGGACCTGGCCACGCCCGATCTGCGCAATGCACTGCGCGTAGGGCTGGAGGCACCGATGGCGCTGACTGGCGTGTTCCTGGGCGCCACCGGCAGCTGGACCGTGCCCAGGAAAGTGCTGAATGTGTCCTCCGGCCTGGGTCGCCGCCCGATGGCATCGCAGGCTGCCTACTGCACCGCCAAGGCCGGCATGGATGCCTATGCGCGCTGCGTGGCGCTGGAAGAAGCCCACAAGCCCCATGGCGCCAAGATCGTCTCGCTCGCACCCGGCGTGATCGATACCGACATGCAGGTGCAGCTGCGCAGTGCCGATGCGGGCGCCTTCCCCGATGTAGGCAACTTCAAGGGCCTGCATGAAGGCGGCAAACTCAGCAGCCCGGAAGAAGCTGCTGCCAAGGTGCTGGGCTGGCTGGACCGCGCCGACTTTGGCCAGAACGTGATTGCCGACGTGCGCGAGCCTTGAACGACGCAGCGCACTGGACGCTTCCAGCCCGTCGTGGACTGTCACCAAGGTGCGTGCTCGCCCTGTTTGATTGACACAGCGGCGGGCTGGGTGGCAATAATGCTGCAAGGCAACATTTGCATGCCTCTATCCATTTAAACAGGAGACCTTTCCATGTCCCGTGAAGTACTTGTCTGCAGCGCCGTGCGCACTGCCATCGGCACCTTTGGCGGCAGCCTCAAGGATGTTCCACCGACCGAGCTGGGGGCGCTGGTCGTCAAGGAGTCGCTGGCCCGCGCCGGCATTGAAGGCAAGGATGTGGGCCATGTGGTCTTCGGCCACGTGGTCAATACGGAACCCAAGGACATGTACCTGAGCCGCGTAGCCGCCATCCAGGGCGGCTGCCCGCAGGAGACGCCGGCGATGAACGTCAACCGCCTCTGCGGTTCGGGCCTGCAGGCGATTGTGACGGCCAGCCAGGGCATTCTGCTGGGCGACTACGACGTGGCGATCGGTGCCGGAGCAGAAAACATGAGCCGCGCACCGTACGCCAGCACCACCAGCCGCTGGGGCGCACGCATGGGCGATTTCAAAATGATCGACATGATGACCGGCGCGCTGCACGACCCCTTCCACAACATCCATATGGGCGTGACCGCCGAGAACGTGGCCAAGGAATTTGGCGTCAGCCGCGATGACCAGGACCAGCTGGCCTTGAGCAGCCACCAGCGCGCCGAGCAGGCCTGGGCAGAGGACCGCTTTGCCGGCCAGATCGTGCCGGTCATCCTCAAAAGCAAGAAGGGTGACATCCGCTTTGACAAGGACGAGCACTTCCGCGCCGGCGCCAAGATCGAAGACTTTCAGAAGATGAAGCCCGTCTTCATCAAGGAAGACGGCACCGTCACCGCCGCCAATGCCTCCGGCATCAATGACGCCGCAGCCGCCATGGTGCTGATGGAAGCGGCCGCCGCCAACGCGCGTGGCGCCAAGCCGCTGGCCCGTCTGGTGGGCTATGCCCACGCGGGTGTCGACCCCAAGATCATGGGCATTGGCCCGGTGCCGGCGTCCAAGGCCGTGCTGGCCAAGACCGGCCTCAAGCTCGACCAGATAGATGTCATCGAAGCCAATGAAGCCTTTGCGGCACAGGCCTGCGCGGTGACCAAGGGCCTGGGCGCCGACCCAGCCAAGGTCAACCCCAATGGTTCGGGCATTTCGCTGGGCCACCCGATTGGAGCGACGGGCGCGATCATCACCGTCAAGGCCATCCATGAGCTGCACCGCACCGGTGGCCGCTATGCGCTGGTTACCATGTGCATTGGCGGCGGCCAGGGTATTGCCGCCATCTTTGAGCGCGTCTAAGTACTAGACGTTCAGCGCAGTCCCTACGGGCAGGTCCTCGACCGGCTTGCCCGCTGCAAAGCGCTTGGCTGCAAACTGCCCCGCCACCTGGGCCTGGCCGCCCTGCACGCGCAGCCAGCTGCCCTCCGGCAACGCCACCACCAGCTTGTCCGGGTTGGCGATCAGGAACTCCGCCAGGCGCTGGTCGCGCGTTTCGCCCTGGTGGCCGGGCGGCAGGCTGTTGTTGTAATGGGGGTTGATGCAGAACGGCACCAGGCCCAGCGCGCTAAAGCCTTGGGGGTCGACGATAGGCATGTCATTGGTGGTGTTGATCGTCAGCCCCGCCAGATTGGCGCCAGCGCTCCAACCGGTGTACGACATGCGGCCAGAGCGCACCGCATCGCCGATGCGCACCAGCCAGCCCCGTTTGCGGCATTCGGCCAGCAGCTGGAAGGTATTGCCACCGCCGACGATGACGGCTTGAATATCCCCAGCCAGGAACTGGCCCAGGGCGTCATCCCGGTGCGCGCCCACCAACTGAACGCCGGTGTGTGCCATGGCGTCCTGAACCTGCGCAGCGTAATCATCCCAGCTCAGGGTGACACCGGCAAAGGGCACGAACAATGCTTTTTGCACGCCCTGCATCTGGGCTGCCAGCGCATCGCGGCAAAAAGTCAGGTAGCCGCCATCCGGGGCACGGGAGTTGCTCAACAACAGTAACTGCATAACATCTCTTGGAGTTGGGCTGCCAGCATAGCAGCCCGCGCTGTGCAGCGGCGTCACACAAGCACCGGCGGCAGGCCCCTCCGCGATGTGCAGACGCAAAAAAGGACTGGTCAGCTGCCTTGCAGCCTGCCAGTCCTTTGCGTTGCGGAGATTTACTTGCCGCTGTCCAGTCGTGCCTGCATCGCCTTGGCACGGGCCTCCGATGGCGGGTGCGAATCCATCAGGGAGCCGCCGCCACCGCCGCTGAGCTTGGCGAGCTTCTGGAACGCAGTCACCAGGCCCTGCCGCTCCATCTTTTGCTGGGTCAGCAGGTCAAAGGAGTAGTTATCGGCAGCAGACTCGTTGGCCTGCGAGAACTGCGCATGGATGAACTTCTCCCCCAGCTCGCCCGCTTGCGAGCTCGACAGCGATGCCAAGGTGGCATTGCCGCTGTTGGCGGCAATCTGGCGTGCGGCCGATGTGGCATAGGCCGTCTGCATGCGGCGCTTGCTGTGGCCCAAGGCCACGTGGCCGATTTCATGGCCGATCACGCCACGCAGTTCGTCGTCGTTCATCAGGTCCATCAGGCCGCTGTAGACGCGGATACAGCCATTGGCCATCGCCCAGGCGTTCACATCGCTGGTCAGGTAGACCTTGTAGTCGGCCTTCTTGCCTTCTACCTCTTGCGGCATCTTGGCCACGACCTTGGCCAGACGCTGGCTGTATTTGTTGTTTGCAGGCGCAAGCTTGTTTTGCTGGTCCAGTGCAGCGCAGGATTCATTGGACAAGGCCACGACATCGCCATCGGTCAATGTCATGGCCTTCATTGCGGTGGAGCCGGAGTCCATCAGCCCGCTCAGGTTGCCCGCGTCCATGGTCTTGCAGCCGGCCAGGGCCATGGCGGCCACCAGACCGGTGAGCATCAAAGTTATGCGCATTCGCTATCTCCTCACGTTGAAAACGTGCATCATAGCCTGCGCATATGGAAAACTTTGTTTCCATTCTTGTCAGCCTCGATCCCCTTCGCGTATAAACCAGCGCGCTCAAGCCGCTTTCTGGGCGTTGGCAGCGGCTGCCGCTTCGTCCGGTGCGGTAGCGGACACCGCCTGCAAGACCACTTCGCGCTTCAAGGTTGGCACAAAGCTCTCGATGAACTGCAACGCGTAGGCGCGCAACCACACGCCCTTGCGCAGTGCGATGCGGGTGGTGTTGACCTTGAACAGATGACCGGCATCAATCGCCCGCAGGTTGCGGTCGCGCTCCTCGTCAAACGCGATCGAGGCCACGATGCCGATGCCCATGCCCAGCTCGACATAGGTCTTGATCACGTCCGCATCCATCGCGGTCAGCACCACATTGGGTGTGACCTCGGCGGCGGCAAAGGATTCATCGATATGCGAGCGGCCGGTATAGCCCTGCTCATAGGTGATGATCGGAAAACGCACCAGCGACTGCAGGGTCAGCGGCCGGCCGGACTCCTGCTGGGCCAGCAACGGGTGGCCGGGCGGCACGACAACCGAGTGCGTCCAGCGGTAGCCCGGCAAGGTGGCCAGGCTGGCATAGCCGGTCAAGGCCTCGGTGGCCACGCCGATATCGGCCGCACCGCTCAGCAGCATCTCGGCCACCTGGCGCGGCGAGCCCTGGTGCAGGTGCAGGGCCACATCCGGAAACTGCTCACGAAAATCGCGCACCACCAGCGGCAGCGCATAGCGGGCCTGCGAGTGGGTGGCTGCAATGCTCAGCTGACCGCTGCGGCTCGCATGGAAATCGGCACCGGCGCGGCGCAGGTTTTCGGACTCCAGCAGCAAACGGTCCACGATCGGCAAGATGGCCTCGCCCGGCGGGGTCAGCCCGGTCAGACGCTTGCCGGCGCGGATGAAGATATCCACGCCCAGCTCGTCTTCCAATTCGCGGATCTGGCGGCTGACACCTGGTTGCGAGGTGTAGAGCACATGCGCCACCTCGGTCAGGTTGTAGCCATTGCGGGCGGCCTCACGCACGGCCCGCAGTTGCTGAAAATTCATAACATTCACCTTTATGGACCAACCGCCAGGTAATGACCTGGCGGATTGTTGAGCGTCCTTGCTTATTTCTTGGTGTAGATCTGGTCAAAGCTGCCGCCGTCGGCAAAGTGCGCAGCATCTGCCTTGGTCCAGCCACCGAAAGCGTCATCGATGGTGAAAAGCTTCAGGTTGGCGAACTGGCTGGCGTACTTGGCCTTGGCCGCTTCGGCAGTGGGGCGGTAGAAATTGCGGCCGGCAATGTCCTGGCCTTCGTCGGAGTACAGGTACTGCAGGTAGGCCTCGGCAATCTTGCGGGTGCCACGCTTGTCGACCACCTTGTCCACGACAGTCACCGTGGGCTCGGCCAGGATCGACAGCGAAGGCGTCACGATCTCGAACTTCTCGGGCCCGAATTCCTTCAGTGCCAGGTAGGCTTCGTTTTCCCAGGCCAGCAGCACATCGCCCTGGCCCCGCTGCACAAAGGTCACCGTCGAGCCGCGCGCGCCGGTGTCGAGAATCGGCACATTCTTGAACAGCTTGGTGATGTAGTCCTTGGCACCTGCTTCACCGCCATAGTTGCGCTTGCCAAACTCCCAGGCAGCCAGGTAGTTCCAGCGCGCGCCGCCACTGGTCTTGGGGTTGGGCGTAATCACCTTCACATCGGGCTTGATCAGATCGCCCCAGTCCTTGATGCCCTTGGGATTGCCTTTTTTGACCAGGAACACAATGGTCGAGGTGTAAGGCGCGCTGTTCAGCGGCAAGCGCTTTTGCCAATCGGCGGGCACCAGCTGGCCATATTTGTGCAGTGCGTCGATGTCCCCCGCCAACGCCAGCGTTGCCACGTCGGCCTCGATGCCGTCAATGATCGCGCGCCCTTGCTTGCCGGAGCCGCCATGCGACTGCTTGATCGTCACGGTCTGGCCGGTCGTATCCTTCCAGTGCTTGGCAAAAGCCTGGTTGAACTGGTTGTACAGCTCACGGGTCGGGTCGTAAGAGACATTGAGCAAGGTCACCGGGGCTGGCGCCTGGGCATGGGCCGCGCTGCTGAAAACGGCAGGCGCAAGCGCCATCAGAGACGCGACTGCGGCTGCGGCTATCGGAAACTTGATAAAGTGGCGGCGTTGTTGCATGGAACACTTTCAGAATGGCAAAAGTCGTAGGGCTTGAGGCCTGAACACATTCTGAAACGCCGCCATAAAAACTCAAACTACTATTAATTCAGTTTTTTATAACTGAAACTTATTAACAAGACGCGACATCGCAGTGGCCGGGCCCGGTGACGGGCTGGCAAGCAGGAGGCTCGCCCGCACCCCAACCTTGGTGGAAGTGCGGGCAAAGCAAGCAGTGTCTGGCGATGGCCGGCAGACTGCGGCAGCATCGGGCGAGCACCGCCAGTGCATCAGCGTCAACCCAACGAAGGAAGCATCTCCCATGGCACGTATGGTCAACTGCGTCAAACTGCACAAAGAAGCCGAGGGCCTCGACTTTCCCCCCTACCCTGGTGAACTGGGCAAGCGCCTGTGGGAAAACGTCAGCAAGGAAGCCTGGGCTGGCTGGCTCAAGCACCAGACGATGCTGGTCAATGAAAACCGCCTGAATCTGGCCGACCAGCGTGCCCGCCAGTACCTGGCCCGCCAGATGGAAAACCATTTCTTCGGCGAAGGCGCCGATGCGGCAGCCGGCTACGTGCCCCCTACCGCAGACTGATGTGCCACTGTAAAGTGCACGCCGGGGCTCCGTCCCGGACATAAAAAATGGCAGCCGAGGCTGCCATTTTTTTTATATCCCTGCGCGAGGAACTTACTGCTTGCGCAGTAAATCCATTCGCTTGCATAAATATATTATTTAGCGACCAAATCAAAACCACCGCTCTGGTATTGAAACAGCAGGCAGTCCATACCGGCCACGCAGCCGCTTTCATGGATCAAACCGGCAGGCAGATCATAGAAAGAGCCGGCGGGGTATTCGGTACGCTTGCCATCGATCACCGCATAGAAGGTGCCTTGCACGACCACGGTGGGCAGCGACTTGGTATGGTGGTGAGTGGGATTGTCGCGGCCTGCAGGAAACAGCACAAAGGCTTCGTAGGCTTCCTTACCCGTCAGGTCACCGCGCAGATTGGCGTACTTGATACCGCCCGAGCCCGCCAGCTCCGTCCACTTGAGCTGCGATACAGGAACGGAGACCAGGCCGTCGGCAGCACCTGCGGCGCAGGCGATCAGCGAAGAGGTGGCCAACACGGCTGCAGCGATGGAAAACTTCATCATTAACTCCTAGTATTAAACGATTGAATAAGCTCTTCGACTCTGACTAGTATTGCCTTTATATTTGTCTGAATCGATGGCTCTATTCTGTTGATCTGCAGAAAATGCAAAAGTAGCCAAATAGACAAGATGCGATAAGATCCGGCCAAATCCACCCTTTCCATGCCATGCACACGATTGCTGTGATTGCCTACGACGGCATTAGCCCCTTCCATTTGTCCGTCCCCTGCATCGTGTTCGGCGACGATTTGCTGCGCCTGGGTGCCCCGCGCTACGAGTTGCGGGTCTGCGCGGAGCGCACCGGTGCTGTGTCCACCCTGTCCGGATTCGCGATTCAGGTCGAGCACGACCTGGCCGCGCTGGAGCAGGCCGATACCGTCATCATTCCGTCCTGGAGTTCACCAGAGGAGCAGCCCTCTGCCGCGATGCTGGCCGCGCTGCAGCAGGCCCATGCGCGGGGCGCGCGGGTCGTGGGCCTGTGCCTAGGCACCTTTGTGCTGGCCCAGGCCGGTCTGCTGCAGGGCCGCTCGGCTTCGACGCACTGGGCCTGGGCCGATGATTTCGCCAAGGACCACCCCGAGGTCAAACTCGACCGCCATGCGCTCTACACCGACGACGGCAATATCACCACGTCGGCCGGCACGGCAGCCGCCATTGACTGCTGCCTGCACCTGATCCGCCTGGACCATGGCGCAGAAATTGCCAACCGGGTGGCGCGCCGCCTGGTCGTTGCTCCGCACCGCCATGGCAACCAGTCCCAGTACATCGAGATGCCGCTGTCCGAGACCGAGCGCCCGGATGCCGTCTCCGCAGCGCTTGACTGGGCCATGGCCCATCTCAACGAACCCATCAATGTGGAACAGTTGGCCCAGAAGGCCCATATGAGCGCCCGCAACTTCAGCCGCCACTTCAAGCGCAAGACCGGCGCTACCGTCGTGCAATGGCTGCTGCACCAACGACTGGCCGTCGCCCAGCGCCTGCTCGAGCGCGGTGACGGCTCCATCGACCAGGTGGCGGAGACAGCAGGCTTTGGCTCCACGGTGTCATTTCGCCTGCAGTTCACGCGGATGTTTTCGATTTCTCCCGCGAGCTACAGAAAGCAATTTCTGCACCGGGAGGTGTAGGCGGCCTCACGAGCGCATTGCCGCCATTCACGCAGACGCGGCATCGCCCAAAAGGCAGTCCACGACGCAGCCCAGCATCTGCTGCACATCCGCCACCTCGACCGCGCCGGGCAAGGACAGTTCGCCGTGCAGCACGAAGACCGGGCGCTCCCACTTCAGGCCCAGCGCCATCTCGGAAAGCGTGCCCATGTTGTAGCCCACGGCTACCAGGCAGAGGGCGCTGCGGGCGATCAAGGCATTGCGCATTTCGCCGATTCCTGTCGGCAAGGCGACACTGAGATAAGGATTGGCATGGCGCTCATCCTCCTCGGGCAAGATGCCGATGGCGACCCCGCCTGCTTCGGTGGCGCCCTGTGAGGCCGCAGCCATCACACCGCCGCGCCCCCCACAGACAATCGCCATGCCGGCGGCAGCCAGCGCGCGGGCAATCAGCCGCGCATCGGCGTAGACCTGGCCATCGGCATCACCCGGGCCGATGACGCCCACCGGCCGGCGGTGGCGCGCCGGGCTGGCTTGGTGCAGGGCCAGCCGCCGCAGCGCCTCGGTCAGCCCGGGCGGCAAGCCCAGCACATCAATGCGATCCTGCGGCATGTTGTTCACGTTGGCGTGCAATGGCATCTCCCAATCCCATGACGATGACGCACAGCGCCATCAAAAGCAATGACAAGGCGGATGCGACGCTCAGGTCCGATCCGCCGTCGCTGACCTGTGCAAACAGCATCAGCGGAAGAATGTTCAGCTGCGTACCCACCAGCGCGAGCGCCGTGCCGTAGGTGCCCATCGCAATGGCGGCCACCAGGCAGGCGTTGGACACCACCGATGGCGCCACCTCGGCCACCACCGTGTCGCGGAATGCGCGCCAGCGCGTGGCTCCCAAGGTGCGCGCTGCCAGCATGGGCCGCAGGTCAAGGTTGGCAAACACCGGGTAGAGCGACAGCGCCACGCGGGGCACCAGGTAGTAGGCATAGGCGCAGCCCAGGCCGACCGTGCCATAGATCCAGCTGCCGACGGCAGCGCCATCCAGGCCCAGCGCCACCAGCAGCTGCGTGACAAAGCCCGAGCGCCCAAAGGCCAGGATGAAGCCATAGGCGATCACCAGACCCGAGAAGGCCAGCGGCAGCCCGAGCAAGGTCATCATCCAGCGCCGGCGCTGCAGCGGCTGGCGCCCCAGCTCAATGGCGATCACCGTGCCCACCAGGCCGGAGACGGCGCCGGCGGTCAGGCCCAGCACCAGGGTGTTCAGCACCGCCCGGCCCAGCAGTGGATTGCTCCACAAGCGGGCAAAGGCGCTGCCGCCGTCCGTCATGGCCTCAGGCACCAAGGATGCCAGCGGCAGCACGAAGAACAGCGCCATGAAGCACCAGGCCGGCCAGGCGCCGAAACGGCGTATCCAACCGCTCATGAGCGACCCAGCGTGGCCTGCGCCCAGAGCTGGTCGATCTCGGCCTTCTTGGCCGAGGCCTTGATGACATCGAGCGGACGGATCTGCGCCGCTGCCGGCAGCTTGCTGGCCACATCGTCGGGCAGCTTGACACCAGGCACTGCAGGCCGCACAAAGCCCTTGGCGAACAGCTGCTGGCCGGCGTCGCTCATGATGAAGTTCAGCCACAGCTTGCCGGCATTCGGGTTCGGGCCGCCCTTCACCAGGCTGATGGCATACGGTGCGGCCACGCTGGCTTCCTTGGGGATGACGACCTCGCAGGCGTCGCCCATGCCATCGTTATGCTTGGCCTTGAGGCCATCGTTCTCGTAGCCGATCCAGATCGGGATTTCGCCCTTGATGAACTTGGCATACGGGGTCGTGCCCTCCACGCGCTGCACATTGCCGGCGGCATGGAGCTTGCCCAGGTAATCCGTGCCGGGCTTGACGTTGTCCACGCTGCCGCCGTTGCCATAGGCTGCGGCCAAGGTCAGCACCTGGCCCACGCCGGCACTGCGGGGGTCCAGATAGGTCACGCTGTTCTTGTACTCGGGCTTGAGCAGGTCGGCCCAGCCCGTGGGCACATTCTTGACCAGCTTCTTGTTCACCAGGAAGGCGATGTTCAGGGTGTGGATGGTGAACCAGCGCCCTTCCGCCTCGCGGAACACCTCGGGCAACTTGTCGAAGTGGATGGGCTTGAACGGCGCCACCACGTCCTTTTTCGCGGCATCCACGGCCGAGGCCGCGAAGTAGTAGGCCGTGTCTGCCTGGGGGCGGCGGCGCATCTTCTCCAGCGCGACCACCGTGGCGGCCGAGCCCAGATCGTTGTAGCTCAGCTCGACATCGGGGTAGCGCTTCTTGAACTCGGCAAACAAGGCCTTCCAGTTGGCCCATTCCGGACCGGTGTCGAAGGACACGCAAAAACCTTCTTTTTTGGCCAGGTCGTAGAGCTCTTTTTCTCCGGCATAGAGCTCGGCCCCCTCCTGCGCCCAGGATGTGCGCTGGACCAGGGCTGCCAGAGGCAAGGTAGCAGCGGCTTGGATAAGATGTCGGCGTTGCATAGCGGTTTTCCTTCGTTGAAATTACGGTGTCGGTGGGTCTTGATCGGATGTGCGGTGCTCAGGCATCCAGCAGGCGAATGTGCTCGGGCGCGATCGCAATGGCCTGGCGTGCCGGCTGCCGGCCTTCGGCCAGGAAGGCGCGTGGCGCACCTGCCACCTCGAAGTCATAGCGCGTGAGCGACCCCAGATAGCGGCAGGCGCCCGGACGCCCCTGCAAGGTATTGGTCTGCCCGGGCTGCGGGTCTGGCTCGACATGCTCGGGGCGGATCAGCGCACGCACCTTGTGCCCCGGGCGATAGGTGCCGGTGGGCACGGACAGTTCGGCAAAACCAAAGTCCACGCGCCCGCCGGAGGCCACCCGCCCTTCCAAAATGGTCGATAGCCCCACGAACTCCGCCACGGCGCGGCAGTTCGGCATGTCGTAAATGTCCTTGGGCGAGGCGATCTGCAGCAGCCGCCCTTCCTTGAGCACCGCGACCCGGTCGGCCATGGCCAGCGCCTCTTCCTGGTCGTGGGTGACCAACAAGGTGGTGGCGCCAAACTGCTGCTGCAGCGCACGGATCTGGTCGCGCAGATGGCCCCGCACGCTGGCATCCAGCGCAGACAGCGGCTCATCCAGCAGCAGCGCGCGCGGATCGATGGCCAGCGCACGCGCCAGCGCCACCCGCTGCTGCTGCCCGCCGGAGAGCTGCTGCACCCCGCGCTGCGCAAAATCCGACAGGCCCACCACCTCCAGCAGCTCCGCCGCCCGGGCATGCCGCTGCGCGGCTGGCATCTTGCGCAGCGCCAGCCCGTAGGCCACGTTGTCCCGCACTGACAGATGCGGAAACAGCGCATAGCTCTGGAACACCATGCCGATGCCGCGCTGGTGCACCGGCGTGCCCGCCATGTCCTGGCCAGCCAGTGCGATGCGGCCCTGGTAGCCGGTCTCCAGCCCCGCTACCAGCTTGAGCAAGGTGGACTTGCCCGAGCCGCTGGGGCCGATCACCGCCACCAGCTCGCCCTGGCCAATATCGAAGGACACCTCGTGCAGCCCTTGCTGGCTGCCGGGGTAGCGGTAACTGACGTTCTCGAAAGTCAGGCTCATGGGGATTTACTCAAAAGAGAAGAAGACAGCAGTGCGGCCAGGCTGGCCAGCAGCAGCAGGATCACCGTGGCGGCGCAGGCAAAGCCGGTTGCGCCATAGAAGGCCTGCAGCAGCACCACCGGATAGGTGCGGTTCTGGAAACCGACCAGCAGATTGGAGAGGTTGAACTCCCCGATCGACAGCGCCGCCACCATCACCAGCCCGGACAGCATGCTCTGGCGCAGGCTCGGCAGCACGATGCCGCTGAAGCGCTGCCACTCGCCCGCCCCCAAGGTGGCGGCCGCCTGCTCCAGCCGCTCGATGCCGAGGTGGCGCAGATCGGTCAGCAAGGTGTTGGTGAGATAGGGCAAGGTAGCGATCACATGCGCAGCTACCAGCAGCGGTGTGCTGCCCAGCCAGGGCAAGGAATCGGTGTTGAAGACAATCATGTAGCCGAAGCCGAGCGTGATGGCGGGCACCGCGACGGGCATGGCGCTCACGATGCGGGCCGCAAAGGCGCGCCCGCGCGTTGCGCCCTGGTGCAGCGAATAGGCCAGCGGCAGCGCCAGCACCGCATTGATCGCGCAGGTGGACAGCGCGACGACCAGGCTGGAGACGAAGCCTTTGCGGAACGACGGGTCGCTCCACAGTTCCATGTACCACTGCCCGGTGAAACCCGAAGGCAGCAGTGTGTTGGTCCAGTTCTGCCCGAAGCTGCCGATCGCCAGCAATGCCATCGGCAGCAGCAGGTACAGGCCATAGACAATGGCAATGCCACGAACCATCTTGTCTCCCGGTAAAAGCGAATACTTTCCTTTTCAGACATGTTAGTGTAGCGATCGGCCTCTATATTGATATTGCAACTGCGTGACAATGCCACTTCATCATTGAATTAATGGAAAGTGTTTTCGCAACTTTTCATCAACAGAACGACTTACCGAGACCTATGAAACGGGACTGCCCCACCATCCAGGAACTGCTTGCGCTCGACGCCGTGGCCCGCCATTCCAGCCTGACCCTGGCGGCCTCCTCGCTGTGCGTGACCACCAGTGCCGTGAGCAAGCAGATTGCCTCGCTGGAAAGCTTTCTGGGCACCGCCCTGCTGCAAAAAGTGGGGCGCGGCGTACAGCTCACACCCGTGGGCCGCAGTTACTGGCTCAAGATCACCGGCAGCCTGCGCAACCTCGAAACCGCCACCTACGAGGCCCGCGCCGGCGCGGACACCCATGTGCTGAACCTCAGCTGCGTGCCGACGTTTTTCACGCGCTGGCTCATTCCCCGCCTGCCCCGCTTCCGCCAGGCCCATCCCCGCGCCACGCTCAGCTTCAGCCGCCATCTTGCGCCGCTGGAGAACCTGCCGGCCCATGTCGATGCCGCCATCCGCTACAACCCGGCTGACTACGCTGGCGTGGTGAACGAATACATCGCAGGGCGCGAGTTCGTGGTGATCGCCTCCCGCGAGCTGATGCAGGGCAAGCACAAGATCGAGAACCCCAGCGATGTGCTGGCCCATACCTTGCTGCACCATGAAGAAGCCCAGGGCGCCTGGTCGCAATGGGCCGCAGTCCATGGCATCACCCACCAGTTGCTGATCACCGGCCCACGGTTTGCGCAGTACTCGGCCTTGATCCAGGCGGCGCGCTGCGGGTTGGGGATCGCCTTTGTGCCGCTCATCCTCGTCGAAGACGAACTGGCCGAGGGCGTGCTGGTGACGCCGTTCGACGGCAGCACCGCCGTCGAGCATGGCCACTACCTGTGCTACCGGCCCGACCGCATGCAGTTTCCCGCTTTTGCGCAGCTGCGGCAGTGGCTGCTGGCGGAGGGTGGCGGCCAGGAAGCGGTGTCCAACCTGCCTGGTCATCCTTAAAAAGCAGAAGCGCAACGCGATGGCCAGGCATTGTGTGAGCAAGCGCAAAGGATGGGCCCGACGGCACGCCTCTTAAAACGCCTGTAACGGCGCCCAAACCGGTTGCAAACGGAAATCAATCAGGCCGATGCCAGTGATAGCATCGCCCGCATCCCCAGCCACTGGCCTTCAGCGCCCTGCTTCGATGTTCAAGATCTCTGTACCCAGCCTGGCCGTCGCGATGGCGCTGACCGCATCCGTGCAAGCGGCCGATCTGGCGGCCTTCTGGACCCACACCCAACGGGGTGGCAACAGCTTCAACCGCCTGCCGCCGGATGCCAGCTACTACGCAGCACTGCGCGGCTATGGCGCCAGCTGGGTACGGCTGTCGTATGACAAATGGAAGCCCGAGCAGCGTGATTTCCTGATGGGCAATGCCGACGACTACCGGCGCCTGTCCGCCGTGGATCTGGCCACCTTGAAAGCTTCGGTGGCCCAGGCCGATGCGGCGGGCTTGAAGGTGGTGATTGCACCGCTGTCGCTGCCGTTGTCCCGCTGGTCACAAAACAACGATGGCAAGTTTGATGACCGCATCTGGCAGGACAACGCGAACTGGACAGCCGCCGGCCAGTTTTGGCAAGACCTCGCCCGCGCGTTGAAGGACACGCCCGGCATAGCGGCCTACAACCTGGTCAATGAACCCGCGCCCGAGAAGGAAGGCGGCCTGCCCGAGCACGCCAGCCCAGCGGAGATGCAGGCCTGGTATGCCAAGGCCAAGGGTGGATCGCGCGATCTGCTCGCCTTCTACAACTACCTCATTGCCCAGGTGCGTGCCGTAGACCCGGACACGCCCATCATGGTCGATGCCGGCTGGTATGGCGCGGCCGATGCCTTCGCCTACTGGCCCAAAGCACTAGAGGACAAACGGGTGCTGTACAGCTTTCACATGTACGAGCCCTACCAGGCCACCAGCGGCCCCAACCTCAAGCGCAAGCAGCCCTACCGCTACCCGGGCGAGGTGCCGTTTGCCGGCAATACCCAGACCTGGAACAAGGAGCGCGTGGCTCGGTACCTGGATACCGTCAACGGCTGGGCGCGCTCCTTGTCGATCCCGCCGGAGCAGATCGTCATGGGCGAGTTTGGCTGTGTGCGCATGCTCGACAGCTGCAGCCAGTACCTGGACGATGTTCTGTCTTATGCCGAAGACAAGCGCTACCATTGGGCCTTCTACAGCTTTCGTGAAGATGCCTGGGACGCGATGGACTACGAACTGGGCCAGGCCAAGGTGCACTGGCGCTACTGGGATGCGATGGAAAAAGGCCAGCCCGACCCGGTGAAGCGCCGCGTGACACCGGAGTTCGAGCCCATCCGCAAGCGCTTGCAGCAGCGCTGAAAGGCCGTGCTTAACGCGCGCTCAGCAAGCTGGTGCTGGCTGGGCGCCCGGGCAGGTTCAAGCGGGCCACCGGAGCGGGCGTGCTGGCAATGCGCTGGCCTCGGCGCCAAACGCCCAGGCGCGTGGCCTTCAGGCGCAAGGCCTCGACGGGGTCCTTGGCATGCAGCAGCACAAAGTCGGCATGCGCGCCCTTTTCAATGCCATAGCCTTGCAGGCCCAGCAGGCGTGCCGGGTTCAGCGTGATGGCATCGAAGCACTGCTGCATGCCTGCGCGGCTGGTCATCTGCGCCACATGCAGGCCCATGCTCGCCACCTCCAGTGCATCGCCCGATCCCAGGCTGTACCAGGGGTCCATCACGCAGTCATGGCCAAACGCCACCGTCATGCCAGCGGCCATCAGCTCAGGCACGCGCGTCATGCCCCGGCGCTTGGGGTAGCTGTCATGGCGGCCCTGGATCGTGATGTTGATCAAGGGGTTGCTGACAACGCCCAGCTGCGCCTCGGCCATCAGGGCCATCAGCTTGCTGACGTAGTAGTTGTCCATGCTGTGCATGGAAGTCAGGTGCGAACCGGTCACGCGGCCATGGAGCCCCAGGCGCTGCGTGTGGTAGGCCAGCGTCTCCACATGGCGCGACATCGGGTCATCCGACTCGTCACAGTGCATGTCCACCCGCTTGCCGCGCTCGGCAGCCAGTTCGCAGAGAATGCGCACGCTCTCTGCGCCATCGGCCATCGTGCGCTCAAAGTGCGGAATGCCCCCGACGACATCGACGCCCAGGTCCAGCGCGCGCTTGAGGTTGTCCAGGCCGCCCGGTGTGCGCAGCACGCCATCCTGCGGAAAAGCCACCAGCTGCAGATCGATATACGGCGCCACGCGCTTTTGCACATCGAGCATCGCTTCGACCGGCAGCAGGCTGGGGTCACTGGTGTCCACATGGCTGCGGATGGCCAGCAGGCCGCGCGCCACCGCCCAGTCACAGTAGGCCAAGGCGCGTTCGACCAGGGCCTCATGCGTCAGCTGGGGTTTGAGTTCGCCCCAGAGCGCAATGCCTTCGAGCAAGGTGCCGCTTTCGTTGACACGCGGCATGCCGTAGCTCAGCGTGGCGTCCATGTGGAAGTGCGGGTCCACAAAGGGTGGGCTCAGCAGCAGGCCCTCGGCGTCCACCACCTCGGCCGCCGGCGCCTGCAGGCCCTCGCTCACCTCGGCAATCTTGCCGTCCTGCACAGCCACCGACATGTTCTTGCGGCCATCGGCCAGGCTGGCATTGCGAATCAATAAATCAAGCATTTTTTATCCTTGTAGGCAGACCCTGGTCTGCATCGTGGGGCGCGGCGCGCGGCTCAGCGCTCGCCTTTGCGGTAGGGTTTCATCAGCGCCTGCGGGTACGCGGCTTTGCGGGCCACCAGCACCAGCGCCAGGATCGACAGCAGGTACGGCAGCATCAAATAGAACTGGTAGGGCACGAGGCCATCGCCCGACTGCTGCAGGCGCAGCTGCAGCGCATCGAAGAACGCAAACAGCAGCGCGCCCAGCAGGGCCTTGCCCGGCCGCCAGGAGGCAAACACCACCAGTGCTACGCAGATCCAGCCCCGGCCATTGACCATGTTGAAGAAAAAGGCGTTGAAGGCCGACAGGGTCAGGAAGGCGCCGGCCACGCCCATCAGTGCCGAGCCCGCAATGATGGCACCGCTGCGCACAGCCATCACGGCCACGCCCTGCCCTTCTGCGGCCTGCGGATTCTCGCCGACCATGCGCACGGCCAGACCGAGGGGCGTGCGAAACAGCACCCAGGCGAGCAAAGGCACCAGCAGCAGGGCCAGCAAGGTCAAGGCCGTCTGGTCGCCCAGAATCGGAATCGGCAGCCAGTCCATCGCCTCAAAAGGCGTGATCGTGGGCGGTGTGTTCACCTTGGGAAAGCTCACCCGGTAACCGTAGTACGACAAGGCCGTCGCCAGCATCGTGATGCCCAGGCCTGATACGTGCTGCGACAGCGCCAGCCCCACCGTCAGCCAGGCATGCAGGCTGCCCAGCACCGCGCCGGTGAGTGCGGCCACCAGCACCCCCGTCCACAGGCCATGGCCGGCATACACGGTCAGCCAGCCGGTAAAGGCCCCGGCCACCATGATGCCTTCGATGCCCAGGTTCAGCACGCCGGCGCGCTCGCACAGCAGCACCCCCAGCGTGCCCAGCAGCAGTGGTGTGGCCGTACGCAGCACGGCCACCCAGAAAGAGGCATTGGCCAAAATATCCATCACGTCGCTCATCGGGTACCTCGCGCTGCGCTTTGTTTTTGGGATTTCAACATCGCAGATCTCACTTTCTGCGCAAGCGGTATTGGGTCATCAGGCTGGCCACCAGCACCGACAGCAGCGAGGCCGCGACGATCACATCGGCAATCGCATTGGGCACGCCCACCGCACGGCTCATGCTGTCGGCCCCCACCAGCATGCCGGCCACAAACACGGCCGAGGCCACCACACCCAGCGGATGCAGCCCTGCCAGCATCGCGATCACGATGCCGCTGTAGCCATAGCCGGGCGACATGTCCAGGGTCAGGTAACTGGTGCGGCCTGCCACCTCGATGGCGCCGGCCAGGCCTGCAAGACCGCCCGACAGCAGCGCCACCAGCACGACGGTGCGCGTCACCGGCACACCGGCAAAAGCCGCTGCCCGGGGGTTGGCACCTGCGGCGCGGATGTCGAATCCCGGCACCGCCCGCTGCAGCAGCAGCCACAACGCCACGGCCAGGCCCACGGCAATCAGCAGGCCATTGTGCAAACGGGTCTGCGCAATGAGCTTGCCCAGTTCCAGGTCGCCCTGCAGCGCCACGCTCTGCGGCCAGCCCATCGCCATCGGGTCTTTCATCGGGCCATCGAGCAGATAGGACACCGCCAGCAGCATGACAAAGTTCAGCAGCAACGTGGTGACCACCTCGTCCACACCCAGCTTGGTCTTCATCAACGCAGGGCCCAGCAGCAAGGCCGCGCCGGCCAGTGCGGCGGCCAGCAGCATCAGCGGAAACAGCAGATAAATGGGCAGCTCAAAGCCGGTGCCGCCATGCATGCCGCCCACGGCCACAGCCGCCACCGCACCGGCATACAGCTGGCCTTCGGCACCAATGTTGAACAGCCGCGCCCGGAAAGCCACTGCCGCGGCCAGGCCGGTCAGTATCAGCGGCACAGCGCGCGTCAAGGTCTCGGACAGCGCAAACAGCGAGCCAAAGGCCCCTTTGAACAGCGCCAGATAGGTCGCACCAACGGGCGCGCCGGCCCACAGCACCAGCAAGCCGCTGATGGCCAGGGTAAATACAACGGCCCCCAAGGGCGCAGCCACCATGGCCAGCTTCGACGGGGTTGCTCTTTTTTCTATACGCATGGCAGTCTCTCAGCGCTGGTGCACAGGCGCTGTCATAGGGGATCCGGCCATGGCCAGACCGATGGTCTCGCGGCTCCAGTCCGCAAAAGGCAGCACGGGCGACAGGTGGCCCTCGTGCATCACACCGATGCGGTCACCCAGTGCCAGCACCTCGTCCAGATCGTCCGAGATCAGCAGCACCGCAGCGCCGGCATCGCGGGCCGCCAGCAGCTGCTGGTGCACAAAGCGCACCGCGCCAATGTCCAGCCCCCAGGTGGGTTGGTGCGCCACAATCAGGCGCGGCGCCACGCCCTCGGCGCCTTGGGGTGCCAACAGCGCCCGGCCCAGAATCAGTTTTTGCATATTGCCGCCCGACAGCGAGCGGGCCGGCGCATCGAGCCCGCCACCGCGCACGTCGAACTGCCGGGACACATGCTGGGCCTGGCTGCGCGCCTGCGCACGGCGCACCCAGCCCCAGCGCGAGAACCAGGGGCTGCGCAGCCGCTCGGACACCGCGTTTTCCCAGACCGGCAAATCACCGACCACGCCGGTGCCATGCCGGTCTTCGGGGATACGGGCCACACCCTGGGCGACCAGGGCCACGGCCGACGCCGGAATCGGCGCGCCCAGGTACTGCACCGTGCCCTGGCCCGGGCGGCGCATGCCGCAGAGGATATCGGCCAAAGCCACTTGGCCATTGCCCGAGACACCGGCGATCGCCACCATCTCACCGGCCTTGAGTACCAGCGATACATCGACCAGGCGATCGCGCGCGGTGGACTTGGCCGAGGCCGTGGTGTGCACATGGCGCAGGCTGCAGACCTCGCCGCCCACCTTGGCGGCAGGTTGGCGCTCGGGCAGGCTCACCGCCTCGCCCACCATCCACTGCGCCAACTGCGCCTGGGTGCTTCCGGCAGTCGGCGCCTCGGCCACCAGCTTGCCGTGCCGCAGCACGGCGACGCGGTCGGCCACCCGCAGCACTTCGCCGAGCTTGTGGCTGATGAAAATGATCGACAGGCCCTGCGCCACCATCTGGGACAAGGTCGCAAACAGCGCCTCGCTCTCCTGCGGGGTCAGCACGGCGGTCGGCTCATCCAGAATCAGGATCTTGGCGCCCCGGTACAGCGCTTTGAGGATTTCCACCCGTTGGCGCTCACCCACCGACAGGCTGCCCACCCGCGCATCCGGGTCCACCACCAGACCAAACTGGCGCGCGACCTCGACCAGCTTGGCACGGGCCTGGCGCTTGGCCGACTGCAGGCGCAGCAGCGATTCGCTGCCCACGATGATGTTGTCCAGCACGCTCAGGTTGTCGGCCAGCGCAAAGTGCTGGTGCACCATGCCGATGCCAGCGGCCAGCGAGGCACGCGGCTGGCCCGGCGGCAGCGGCTGGCCCCTCACCGTGATCTCCCCCTCGTCGGCCACATAGTGGCCAAACAGGATCGACATCAACGTGGATTTGCCCGCGCCGTTCTCGCCCAGCAGGGCCACGATCTCACCCCGGTGCAGGGTCAGCGAAATGGAATCATTGGCCACCAGGGGGCCAAAACGTTTGGTGATGCCATGCAGCTGGAGCACGACAGGAGAGGAGCTTGGAGGAGACATGGGCAAAGGGGCCGCTGGGTTCGCTGGTCAGGCGGCGTGGCCTGCCAGCGGGCACAAAAACAGCCCCGGCAAGTGCCGGAGCTGGAAGTGGAGGCGCCATGCCAGTGGGCACAGCGCCTATGCAATCCAGGCCCGGCTTACTTGGCCGTGGACTTGGGTTGCGAGTCGTCGACCTTCACGGTGAACTTGCCCGACAGGATGTCGGCCTGCTTGGCCTGCACCTTGGCGATCAAGTCTGCGGGCAGCTTCTTCTCGAAGGTGCCAAACGGTGCCAGCGACGAGCCCTTGTACTTCATCATCGAGTACGGGCCGTAGTCCTCAGCCTTGTAGCTGCCGTCCTTCACCGCCTTGATCGCGCGCTCCACGCTGGGCTCCATGTGCCACAGCGCCGAAGCCACCACGGTATCGGGGTACTGTGCCTGGGTGTTGATCACGTTGCCGATCGCCAGCTTGCCCTTCTCCTTGGCCGCATCGCTCACACCGAAACGCTCGGCATACAGCACGTCCGCACCCTTGTCGATCATCGCAAAGGTCGCTTCCTTGGCCTTGGGCGGGTCAAACCAGCTGTTGATGAAACTGACGGTGAACTCCACCTTGGGGTTCACTTCCTTGGCGCCGGCCATGAAGGCATGCATCAGGCGGTTGACTTCCGGAATCGGGAAACCGCCGACCATGCCGATCTTGCCCGTCTTGGTCATGCCGCCGGCCACCATGCCCGTCAGGTACGCAGGCTCCTGGATATAGTTGTCGAACACACTGAAATTGGGCGCCTGGATCTTGCCGGACGAGCCCATCACAAAGGCGGTCTTCGGAAAGTCCTTGGCAACCTTGCGAGCAGCCGCTTCCACGCCGAACACCTCACCAAACATCAGCTGCGCACCGCCCGTCGCGTATTCGCGCATCACACGCTCGTAGTCCGCATTGGCGACGTTCTCGCTGGACTTGTACTCGATCTCGCCACGCGCCTCGGCAGCCTTGAGCGCCTCATGGATGCGGCTGACCCATTGCTGTTCATACGGCACGGTGTACACCGCCGCGACCTTGACCTTGGTCTGCGCCCAGGCCGGTGCAGCCGACAAGCCAGCCAGCGCAAGGGGAAGCGCAGCCAGACAGGTTTGAACAATACGACGCCGTGTAGTCATCAAGAAACTCCTTAGGGGTGAGATCCACCTGCGATCAAGTGGGCGGGCGAGAGAAGCAAGTTCTGTACCGTGTCTTGCGCCGCTGCGGTGCACAGGCCCGTGCTTGCTCCATTTTCAGGAGCAAACATGCGTTATTAGCCGTCCGTTGCAGCACCAGCAACACCGACCACAGCGCAAAAAACAAGTGCACCACGCAATGCGTATATACACAGCGCGCCGCGCATTCTAACCAGATAAGCGGGGCTTGACAGCGTATTTTCGCGATGCCATCGCAGACAGCAAGCGGACTGTCCCTATTGCCGGGACTGTGCCCGTGGCTGTAGCACGAAAAAAACCGCCATGCGGTAAAGCTTGGCGGTCTCCAGGGAGCCAAAGGTGCGAGGCAGCGCTCGCGTGCAGCCTAATGGCTGCGGCGCAATTTCATCACGATGGGCATCGCGATCGAGGCCATGCGGATCAGCTTGCGGGGGCCCAGCAACAGACCCGCACCGACCAGACCGGCACATACCAGAGGATGCTCACGGCCAAAGTTGATCAAGCGCTCTGCCAACGTGCCATAGGCCATCGGGTTGTGCTGGCCTCCGGCAGCATCTCTGCGCAGCGTGAGTGCCTGCTGGCGCGCCAGGCGGCGGCCTTCGAGACGTTCACGCTGGTTCTCTATACGCTGCAGCACTTCACGCGCTTGCGGATCCGTGGCCTGCAGCAGCACCAGATCAGCGTCCTTGCTTGCATTGCTCATAGCGTTGGTCACCTGCATTATTTAAGACGGCCCTTGACCGCTTGCCAGTCCTGGCGCAGCACGGTCTTGGTCAGCTGGAAGGGATTGGCGGCTTTCTTCGTCGTGAAATACAGGAAAGCCAGAACACCCAGCCACAGCACCAGCCAAACACCGGCCACCAGCCAGGTGGCGAGCATGCGGTTGGGCGTGTCCCAGAACGAAATGATGATGGCGCCCGACAGCACCGTCAGCGCGACGATGGTCAGGCCTGCGACCACCAAACCCATCAGTACCAGCCAGATCAGGTTCTTCTTCTGCTCCTGCCATTCAATGGCCAGCAGATCCATTCGGTCTTCAGCCGCCATGGCGCTTTCAGACAGCAGCGCGCGAAAGCGCAGCAGCATGTCATCCACGCCCAGCACAGACAACCAGTTCATGGACTCTCCTCGTGCATATGGGGCACCGGGGTGCCCCTTGTTCTAGGTCTTGGCCCGGCGGGCCAGGCCAGTGCGGCTATGGTGCCGGCAACTGGCCATCGGGCGCAGCTTAGCGGCGCGAGAAGATAAAGCCGATCAGCGCGCCTACGGCCAGCGCTGCGCCAGCAACGCGCCATGGCTCATCGTGGGCATAGCGGTCTGCGGCCAGTGCGGCCTCCTTGGCCTGGCGGGCAGCTTCCTGGTCTGCGCGCACTGCACCTTCACGGGCATCGCCAGCGGTGTCTTCCAGGCGCTGGCGCAGTTGCTTGATGTCCGGCACGCCGTCCAGGTCCTTGCTCGACAGCACGCCGCGCAGATCGCTCACCAGTTTTTCCAGATCAGCCTGGGCATTCTCAACGGTATCGCTCAGCAAATTGGATTTACGCATATTCATCATCCTTTTCTTGGTCAGGCTACAGGAAAGTTCCGCAGACGCCGTGCAGCACAGACAAGGACTGCGGCATGGCGTTAGCTCCGTTACATATTAACGGAGAAAGCGGCGCTGCCGGGTTCAGATATGCACCCCTGCCTGTCAGAAGATTCCGACTATCGCGGTACAAAAGCGTCTATTCGTAGTTTTCCCAGCACAGTCCACGCGGGGCGTAATCCATGCCTATGCCCCAGGCGCAGCGACTTCCCGGGCCACTGCCTTCGCAATCGCCAGGCAACTGGTCAACCCCGGAGATTCGATGCCCAGCAAATGGAAGAGACCAGCGGCGCCATGCACACCCGGGCCTTGCAGTACAAAGTCGGCATCGGGCTCGCCAGGGCCGCTGATCTTGGGCCGGATGCCGGCGTAGCCGGCTGCAAGCGCACCCTCCTGCAGCGCCGGCCAGTAGCGGCGCACGGCCGCGTAAAAGGCCTCGCCACGGGCGGGATCAACGACCAGGTCCTCCGGGCTTTGCACCCACTGCACATCCGGACCAAACTTGGCCTGACCACCCAGGTCCAGGGTCAGATGCACGCCCAGGCCACCGACCTCGGGCACCGGATAGATCAGATGCCTGAAGGGCGCGCGGCCCGACAGCGTGAAGTAGTTGCCCTTGGCGTAATGGGCGGTCGGCAGCTGCGTCAGGTCTGCGCCTTCAAACTTGCGCGCCAGATCGGGCGCCCACAGGCCGGCAGCATTGACCACGGTCGTGGCCTGCAGCTCGGTGCCATCTTCGGTGCGCAGCAAGATACTGCCCTCCTCGCAGCGGGCGGCAGCCAACGGGCTGTTGAAGACCACCATGCCACCGGCATTTTCCAGGTCGCCTTGCAGGCTGAGCATCAGGCCGTGGCTGTCGACAATGCCGGTACTGGGCGAATGCAGCGCCGCCACGCATTCCAGTGCGGGCTCGAGTGCCCGGGCCTCTTCGCGGCTGAGCAGCACCAGGTCATCGACGCCATTGGCAGCGGCATGGCGGGCAATGTCCTGCAGCTTCGCGCGCTGTGATTCGGACGTGGCCACAATCAGCTTGCCGCAGCGCTGGTGGTCGATACCTCGCTCCTGGCAGTAGGCGTACAGCAGCGCCTTGCCCTCCACACACCAGCGCGCCTTGCGCGATCCCTGGGCGTAGTAGATGCCGGCATGGATTACCTCGCTGTTGCGCGAGCTCGTGCCCGTACCAATGGCATCCTGGGCCTCCAGCACCAGCACTTCCCGCCCCGCCAAGGCGAGTTCACGGGCGACAGCCAGCCCCACCACCCCTGCACCAATCACCACGCAATCGACGACATCAACCACTTGCTCGCTCCTTCGCTTTTTTGTATGCCTGCCAGCTTAGCGCCTGGCGCATCGCCCAAAAGCAAAAAGCCGGTGAAAAACCGGCTTTTGTCAGCATGGCCTGGCGAGGGCCGCAAGGCCCCAGCAGGCGGCGCCTTCTTACTTCTTGCAGTTGGCGATGCCGTCGAGGATTTCCTTGTGCGCTTCGTCCACGCCCTTCCAGCCCAGCACCTTCACCCACTTGCCCTTTTCCAGGTCCTTGTAGTGTTCGAAGAAGTGCGAGATCTGCTGCAGCACCAGGTCGTGGATATCGCTCAGGTGGTTGATCTTGTCATAGGAAGGCAGCAGCTTCTGGGTGGGCACGGCCAGCACCTTGCCGTCCACGCCGGACTCATCTTCCATCTGCAGGATGCCGATCGCGCGGCAAGGCACCACCACACCGGTAGGCAACGGGAAAGGCGTCATCACCAGCACGTCCACCGGGTCGCCGTCGCCCGACAGGGTCTGGGGCACATAGCCGTAGTTCACGGGGTAGTGCATCGCGGTGCCCAGGAAGCGGTCCACAAACACGCAGCCCGAATCCTTGTCCACTTCGTACTTCACAGGAGCGGAGTTGGCCGAAATTTCGATCACAACATTGAAGACATCAGGGGCCTTGGAGCCAGGGGTCAGTTTTTCGAAGGACATGCGATTCCTATGAGGTCAATTGAATGGAGGGCCGGCAGCACGCAAAATATTGGCCCGCCAGCGGCAAAACCCCGTGATTTTAGGTGCATTGGCCCGCCATCGCCCAAAAAGTGCCAACAGGCTGCTCAAATGGGCTGGTCAAACCCGTGACAACCGCGGGCTCATCCCGGTAGGCGCTGGCCCATTCCTGCGCTATCGTGGTGGCCGTTTCGAGCCTGCCAGCTGGCAGACTCTGCCGCCTATTGCACCCAGAACGGAACAACGCCATGCAATTGCATTACATCGCCAACGCCTCTGTGCCCTCGCTGTCGGGCAAGACCATCCCCGTCCTCGACCCCTCTGACGGCCAACCCTTTGATGAAATCCAGCGCGGCAATGCGGAAGATGTCGACCATGCGGTGCAGGCCGCACGTCTGTGCTACGACAACGTATGGCGCAAGACCAGCCCTGCGGAACGCAGCCGCCTGATGATGCGCCTGTCGGCCAAGGTGTTGGAGCATGCCGATGAACTGGCCGCCATCGAGCAGCGTGATTGCGGCAAGCCCACGAAGCAGGCCAAGGCCGACGCATTGGCGCTGGGGCGCTATTTCGAGTTCTACGCCGGCGCGGCAGACAAGCTCCATGGCGAGACGATTCCCTACCCCCATGATTTCAGCGTGCTGACCTGGCGCGAACCCCATGGCGTGACCGGCCATATCGTGCCCTGGAACTACCCGATGCAGATCTTTGGCCGCTGCGTGGGCGCCGCGCTGGCGGCAGGCAATGTCTGCGTCGTCAAGCCCTCCGAAGACGCATGCCTGAGCCTCATCCGCGTGGCGCAGCTGGCGGCCGACGTGGGCTTTCCTGCCGGCGCCATCAACATCGTCACTGGTTTTGGCCATGAAGTGGGCGACGCGCTGGCCCGCCATCCCGATGTGGACCACATCAGCTTTACCGGCAGCCCCCGCATCGGCACCTTGATCGAGCAGGCCGCTGCCGAGCGCCACTGCCCCTGCACGTTGGAGCTCGGTGGCAAGAGCCCGCAGATCGTGTTTGCCGATGCCGATCTGGATGCCGCCATCCCGACCATCATCAACGCCATCATCCAGAACTCCGGCCAGACCTGCTCGGCCGGCTCGCGTCTGCTGGTCGAACGCAGCATCTACGAAACCCTGCTGGCACGCCTGGGCAGCGCCTTTGAAGCGCTGCGCGTGGGCCCGGCCAGCCTGGACCTGGACCTGGGTCCCCTGATCCGCCAGACCCAGCAGCAGCGCGTCTGGGATTTTCTGAGCGATGCGCACAACGACGGCATCTCCGTCGTCGCGCAGGGCCAGATCATCGACGAGGCACCAGAGGGCGGCTACTACCAGGCCCCCACCTTGCTGCGCGATGTGCCCGTGGACCACCGCCTGGCCCAGGAAGAGATCTTTGGCCCCATTCTCAGCGCCATGGCCTTCGACACCGAGGAAGAAGCCATCAAGATGGCCAATGCCACCCAGTTCGGCCTGGTCGCCGGCGTCTGGACGCGTGATGGTGGCCGCCAGTTCCGCGTGGCCAAGCGCCTGCGCAGCGGCCAGGTCTTCATCAACAACTACGGCGCCGGCGGCGGTGTGGAGCTGCCCTTTGGTGGCACCAAGGCCAGCGGCCACGGCCGCGAAAAGGGCTTTGAAGCGCTGTATGGCTTTACCACGCTGAAGACCGTCGCCATCCGCCACGGCTGATACCGGCTCGCAGGCCCTCCCCCACAGCGCCGCCCCTGCTCCGCAGCGGCGGCGCGATTGTTTTTACAATAGAGGGCTCTGCGCAGCCGGCAGCCCCCCCTGTCACCTGCTGCACAGACAGCCCGCAGCAACAGCCGCATAGTGATCAACACTGTTGGCATGGCAGCGCAGCGATACCGCGCCGTCTGCACCAAACCGGGTCATTCATAAAAAACAATCCCACCGCGACACCCTCTCCCATGCCTTTGTCTCCCGTCCCCAACCGAGTCCCCAAACATTTGCGCGATGTGCGTTACCGCAGCTTCGAGCGCGCCGATGGGCTCTGGGATGTCGAAGGCGAGCTGGTGGATACCAAGGCCTATGACCTGGTGCTCTCCGGCGAGCGCAAACGCATGGCCGGAGAACCCATTCACCATATGTGGATTCGCTGTACCATTGATACAACACTTACAGTGGTTGCGATCGAGGTCGCGATGGATGCGCATCCGCTGGGCGAGTGCCCGCTGGCCCTGCCCGCGATGCAACGCATGGTGGGCTGCTGCATGGCGCGCGGTTGGCGCAAGGCCATCGAAGCCAACCTCGGCAACATCGAGGGCTGCACCCATATGCGCGAGCTGCTGTTCAACATGGCGACTGTCGCCTTCCAGAGCGTGAACCAGGCCTTTGCGCGCCCCCAATCGGACCAGCCACCCCGCCATCTGGGGCAGTGCAAAGGCTGGGATTTCAATGGCAAAGGTGTCGCCACCATCTACCCCCAATTCATCGGCTGGCAAGCGCCCAAGCCAGGCAGCACCGGCACTGCAGCGGTGGCAACCACTAGCGCCAACCCCGCCGACAAGCCTGCCGACGACAGCGCCAACAAGGGCTGAACCGCCGCCCTGCTGCACTGCTGCCTCACGCCCGCCACCACCGCGCTCCAGCCGCCGTGGTGGCTTTTTTGCGCCTGCATTTCCAGGCTTTAGAGAGCTCTTAAGACTGCCTTAAGGTCAGGCTTTGGCGTCCCATGGGGCTGTCTGATTTCTCAGCAAACCTAGTATTAACCCTATGACACTATGACGGCAAAAATAATGGACGTGTTCCATCGAAATCAAAAATCGTTGAACAATTTTTAATACCACATCCCACAAAAGAAATTTTGAAACCTACAAGAACCGACGATTGTTGAAACCCCGTATAGCGTTACTTTGCAATAACTGTTAATTTTGGCAAACAATTCACCAGCATAGCAGTTGCGGCAGACGTTGCTGTCGCTGGTGATCGTATTCATCCCGGGCAGCATCCGCTGCGCCTATTTGTCTCTAGAAGGAGCCGTCATGAAGCGTCGAGTTTTTTGTGCCACCGCCACCCTGGTTGCCAGCATCGGTTTTGCCACCGCAGCCGCTGCGCAAACCAAATGGGATTTCGCCACGGCGTATGCGCCATTTAACTTTCACTCCAAAAACAATGAGCAGTTCGTCAAGGACGTGGACGCGGCGACCAGCGGCAAACTCAAAATCACACCCCATTTTGGTGCATCGCTGTTCAAAATGCCCGAAATCAAGCGTGCCGTGCAAACCGGTAATGCGCAAATGGGCGAGTTCTTTCTGGTGAGTTTCCAGAATGAATCGCAGATCTTCGGTGTCGATGGACTGCCCTTCCTCGTCAACAACTACGACGACGCGTTCAAGCTCTACCAGGCCCAAAAGCCGGCGCTGCAGAAATTGCTGGACAAGCAAGGCCAGGTGCTGCTGTATTCGGTGGCCTGGCCGCCGCAAGGCATCTACACCAAGAAGCCCATCAACTCGGCAGCTGACCTCAAGGGCATGAAATGGCGCGTCTACTCGCCCACGACGGCCCGCATTGGCGAGCTGATCGGCGCGCAACCGGCGACCGTGCAGGAAGCCGAGCTGTCCCAAGCCCTGGCCACCGGCGTGGTCGATGGCCTGATCACCTCCAGCGCCACCGGCGCCGACAACAAGCTTTTTGAAAACCTGAAGTACTACTACAACGTGCAGGCCTGGATACCGAAGAATGCCGTCACCGTGAGCAAGAAGGCCTTCAACGCGCTGGGCAAGACCGAGCAGGAAGCGGTGCTCAAGGCCGCTGCTGCTGCCGAAGAGCGCGGCTGGAAGGAATCCAAGGAAGTGGATGCCAAGTCGCTGGCGACCCTGAAGCAAGGCGGCATGAGCATCGAGCAGCCAGCGGCCCAGCTCAAGGCTGACCTGGCCAAGGTCGGCGAGACCGTCATCAAGGAATGGACCGACAAGGCGGGCGCTGAAGGCAAGGCCATTTTGGACGCCTACCAGGCCTCCAAGTAAGCCACGGCCCCTCTCTATGCAGTCCGCCGGCCTAGGCCGGGTGGGCTGCATAGTCAGCAACCTTTACTGCTTTGAATGACAAGCATGCGCAAGCTACTCAATGGACTGTATGAAGCCTCCGCCTGGCTGGCGGGGCTTTCAATGATCGGCATCCTCGTGATGGTGCTGCTCACCGTCATCAGCCGCCTGTTCGGCTTCAGTGCCCCGGGCACCGATTCCTATGCGGGCTACGCGATGGCGGGAGCGGGCTTCATGGCCCTGGCCAGTACCCTCAAAAAAGGCGAGCATATCCGCGTGACCCTGCTGCTGGGCGCGCTCAAAGGCTCCGCCCTCAAGACCATGGAAGTGATTGCCTTGGTCATCGCCACCGTGCTGTCGGGCTTCCTGGCGTTCTACGCTTCGCGCCTGGTCTGGCAATCCTGGGAGATCGACGATATTTCGGTCGGCATCGACGCGACGCCGCTGTGGATTCCCCAAATTTTCATGGCACTGGGTACGCTGGTGTTCTTTATCGCCTTTTGCGACGAGCTGGTGCTGGAGCTGATGGGCAAACGCAAACCTGTGGTTAAAGAGGACGCCCACCATGAATGAAATTACCGCCAGCATTGCGCTGATCGTGGTGCTGCTGATCCTGCTGGGCGGCGGCGTCTGGGTGGGTCTGACCCTGGCCGGTGTCGCCTGGTTCGGCATGGAGTTCTTCACCGCCCGTGCGGCTGGGGACGCGATGGCGATGACGATCTGGGGATCGGCCAGCAGCTGGACCTTGACGGCGCTGCCGCTGTTCGTCTGGATGGGTGAGATTCTCTACCGCACTAACCTATCGGAGAGCATGTTCCGCGGCCTCGCACCCTGGGTCAACCTGCTGCCCGGCCGCTTGCTGCACACCAATGTGATTGGCTGCACGATTTTTGCGGCGGTGTCTGGCTCGTCGGCCGCCACCTGCGCCACCGTCGGCAAGATGAATGTGCCCGAGCTGATGAAGCGCGGCTACCCCGAGAACATGGTCATCGGCTCGCTGGGCGGCCCTGCCACCCTGGGCCTGCTGATTCCGCCATCGATCATCCTGATCGTCTACGGCGTGGCCGCGGAGATGTCGATCTCCAAGCTCTTCATGGCCGGCGTGCTGCCCGGCATCATGCTGGCGCTGATGTTCAGCGGCTGGATCGTGTTCTGGGCGCTGCTCAACCCGAACAAGATTCCCAAGGCTGACAGCACGATGAGCTTCAAGCAAAAGCTCCACGAGTCGCGCCACCTGATCCCGGTGGTGCTGCTGATTGCCTCGGTGATTGCCAGTATTTACACCGGCATTGCAACGGCGACCGAAGCAGCTGCCATCGGTGTGGTGGGCTCGCTGGTGCTGTCTGCCGCCCAAGGCGCGCTGACCTGGAAGAACTTCAGGGACTCGCTGTTTGGCGCCACGCGCCTGTACTGCATGATCGCGCTGATCCTCGCCGGCGCTGCGTTCATGACCTTGTCGATGGGTTATATCGGCCTGCCACGCCAGCTGGCCGAGTATGTCGGCAGTCTGAACCTGTCGCCGGCGATGCTGATCATCGTGCTCGGCATCTTCTACATCCTGATCGGCTGCTTCCTGGACGGTATCTCCACGATCGTGCTGACCATGGGCGTAGTGCTGCCGATCATCCAGGCTGCCGGTATCGATCCGCTGTGGTTCGGCATCTTCCTGGTGATCACCGTGGAGACTGCCCAGATCACACCGCCAGTGGGCTTCAACCTGTTTGTGCTGCAAGGCATGACGGGCAAGCAGATCACCTACCTGGCCCGCGTCTGCGCGCCGTACTTTGTGCTGATGGTGCTGGCCCTGGTGATTCTGTGGTTCTTTCCGCAAATCGTCACCGTGCTGCCGAACAACATGTAAACCGCTCGTCGCTGCACAACGAACCGGCTGCCTTGGCAGCCGGTTTTTTTTTAGGTGCCGGAGGTCAGCACAGCAGCAGGTCCTGCTGCTCCTGCACCGTGGCCTGCAAAAAGCGCCAGACCACCTGGATGCCTGGCACAGAGCGCAGCTCCGGCGGCATCGACATCCAGAAAGTGCGGGTGAACTGGGCCTGCTCGGGCAGCACGCGCTGCAGCAGCGGATCCTTGTCGGCCAGAAAGCCGGGCAGCACCCCCAAGCCTGCACCGGTGCGCACGGCGGTGTACTGCGCCAGGATGCTGGTGCTGCGGAAGCTGAAGCGCTGCGGTGCGCTCAGGCTGTCAAGAAACTGCAGCTCCTTGGTGAACAGCTGGTCATCGACATAGTGCACAAAGCGGTGGCTGGCCAGGCCTTCGGTCGAGGTGATCAGCGGATGGCGCGCCAGGTATTCGCGCTGGCCATACAGATACAGGCGGTACTCGGTCAGCCGGCTGGTCACGACGGTATCGCGCACCGGGCGCTCCAGCGAGATGACGATGTCGGCTTCGCGGCGCGAGAGCTGGAGCATGCGCGGCACGGCCAGCAGGTCAATCGTCAGCAACGGGTAGCGCTGGGCCAACACGGCCAGGTGCTTGGCCAGCACCTGGGTGCCAAAGCCCTCGGTCACGCCGATGCGCACCACGCCGCTGGGCGTCTCGGCGCCTTGGCTGGCGGCAATCGGCGCAATGCCGCGCGCAATCTGGTCCATGGCCTCGGCCCGTGGCTGCAACTGGCGGCCGGCATCGGTCAGCTTGTAGCCACTGCCCTCGCGGGTGAACAAGGTGGCGCCGAGCTGCTTTTCCAACGCCTGGATGCGGCGCGACACCGTCGTGTGCTCCACGCCCAGCGCCTTGGCAGCACCCACCAAGGTGCCCGCCTGCACCAAGGCCCAGAAAAAGCGCAAATGATCCCAATCCATGCCAGCCCCTTGTCGATGTTGCACAGCATTATTGTGCAAATTTGCAACAGGGGCAGCAGTGAGGCAGCGTGCCTGGCTCCGATCAGGCGAGTGGGGCGCGCTTGCGTTGCCAGGCGTAGGCCAGGCCCAGCAGCACAAACCAGGCCGGCGTGGCGATCAGCGCCTGGCGCGTGTCCAGCTCCAGGCTGAGCAGCACCAGCACGGCGGCAAAGAAGGCCAGGCAGACCCAGCACATGAACACGCCGCCGGGCATGCGGTAGCGGGAGGCCTCATGCAGCGCCGGGCGCTGCTTGCGGTAGCTGATATAGGACAGCAGGATCAGCGACCAGACAAACATGAAGAGGATGGCCGAGACGGTGGTCACCAAGGTGAAGGCTTCCACCAGGTTGGGCACCACCCACATCAAAAACGCACCGCCCAGCAGGCAGACGCAGGAGAACAGCAGGCCGCGCGAAGGCACGCTGCTGGCCGAGAGCTTGCCAAACGAGCGCGGTGCATCTCCTTTGAGCGCCAGTCCAAACAGCATGCGGCTGGTGGAGAACACGCCGCTGTTGGCCGATGAGGCGGCCGAGGTCAGCACGACAAAATTGATCACGCTCGCTGCGGCAGGCAGGCCGGCCAGCACAAACAGTTCCACAAACGGGCTCTTGCTCGGAACCACATCACGCCAGGGGGTGACGGCCATGATGGCGATCAGCGCGCAGACGTAGAAGATGATGATGCGCACCGGAATCGAGTTGATCGCGCGCGGCAGGGTGCGGTGCGGGTCCTTGGCCTCGGCGGCTGTGGTGCCCACCAGCTCGATACCGACAAAGGCGAACACCGCGATCTGGAAGCCGGCAAAAAAGCCCATCGCCCCATGGGGGAAGAGCCCGCCATCGTTCCAGAGGTTGGCGATACTCGCCTGGCGCCCGGCTGGCGAGCTGAAACCGGTGCTGACCATGTACAGGCCCGTGCCCACCAGCGCGACGATCGCGACGATCTTGATCATCGCAAACCAGAACTCGATCTCGCCAAAGAGCTTGACGGTCAGCAGGTTCAGCGACAGCAGCAAGGCCACGCAGGCGATCGCGGGTGCCCACTGGGGCAAATCAGGCCACCAGAACTGGGCATAGGCGGAGATCGCAATCACATCGGCAATGCCGGTGATGATCCAGCAGAACCAGTAGGTCCACCCGGTGAAAAAGCCAGCCCAGGGGCCCAGCAGGTCGTCGGAGAAATCGATGAAGGACTTGTACTGCAGGTTGGACAGCAGCAGCTCCCCCATGGCCCGCATCACAAAGAACAGCATGATGCCGATGATGGCGTAGACCAGCACGATGGAGGGCCCCGCCAGGCTGATGGTCTTGCCCGAGCCCATGAAGAGGCCCGTGCCGATGGCGCCGCCAATAGCGATCAACTGGATATGGCGGTTGCTGAGATTGCGTTGGAGATCGTCGGTGCCATGCTCGGCCCTCGATTGCTCCGCTGGGGCCTGTTTGTTCATGGAGTAGAGCGCCGGGCGTTAGCGAAAAAGATAGTGCGCTCAGCCCAGCTGAAGCTGGCACGCACCGCGAAGGTGCGCAAGGATAAAACAGCGTTACACCGCGCAGGGCCAAAAGGTTATTTTGTTGCGCAACTAATTGTGCAAAGTCAGCAGTTTGCCGCCCACCCGTTGGGCCAGGGCCTGCAAAGGCGCGACAGCGCTGCTTTCCAACACAGACAGCGGATAACTATCGCTATCGATGTCGATGCTGACCAAGCTCAGTCCCTGGCGGCGCAGGCAGTCACCCGCTTCCTGCAAGGCCTCATGGTTCAGCGCCTTGCTGCCCGCCAGCACCTGCAGGTCCACACCCGCTTGCTGCACGGTTTTCAGCTGCTGCAGCGCCCAGATGGCGTCGTCCATGCCCAGCTTCCAATCGAGCTCTACGTTCTGCCCACGGCGCTGCAGCCCTTCTAACAGCGCCAGCCAAGGCGTCACATGCTCGGGCTCGTCCATCCCCCGGTTGACCAACGCATCCGCAAAGCGATCAAGGTAGAGCGCCGGCTGCTCGATGGCCTGGCGCACCTCGCTCCACAGTTCAGCGGTATCGTCCAATGCCAGCGCCTGACCCCAAGCCAGGCACAAGGCATGCCAGTCGTCCAGCGTAGGCTCCGAGGGGCGTTCAGGCGCAAGCGCCGGTGCGGTGCTTCCGTCTTGGGCCGGCGGTTTGGCGCCCAACAGCTGACCGATTCTTTCTAACCAACCCATGCAAGCCTCCTTTGAAAAGCCACCAGAACAGTATGCCCCAAGCCGTCTGCAGCAAGGGGAATGTGCAGCTTCGCACAGCCATGTGCAGGCAACCTCTTGTTTGGGCGAATGCGCACATCTACCATGGGCACCAACGGTAGCTTGCCCGCTGGCAACCTGCCGCCGCTCGTGACCCAGATACCCAGGAGACAAAACATGAACGCACCGCAATCCACCAGCACCTTGGCGCCGACCGTCAAGCTGTTGATCAACGGCCAGCTGGTCGAGTCCAAGACCACGCAGTGGCGTGACGTCGTCAACCCTGCGACCCAGCAGGTGCTGGCCCGCGTGCCTTTTGCAACGCCCGAAGAGATCAACGCCGCCGTGGCCAATGCCAAGGAAGCGTTCAAGACCTGGAAGAAGACGCCGATTGGCGTGCGCGCCCGCATCTTCCTCAAGCTCCAGCAGCTGATCCGCGAGAACATGAAGGAGCTGGCCGCCATCCTGACGGCCGAGCAAGGCAAGACCCTGCCCGACGCCGAAGGCGATGTGTTTCGCGGACTGGAAGTGGTCGAGCATGCGGCCAACATCGGCTCCCTGCAGTTGGGTGAGCTGGCCAACAATGTGGCCAATGGTGTCGACACCTACACCCTGAACCAGCCGCTGGGCGTTTGCGCCGGCATCACTCCCTTCAACTTCCCGGCGATGATCCCGCTGTGGATGTTCCCGATGGCGATTGCGACCGGCAACACCTTTGTGCTCAAGCCCTCCGAGCAAGACCCGATGGTGACCATGCGCCTGTGCGAGCTGGCACTGGAAGCCGGCGTGCCCCCGGGCGTGCTCAATGTGATCCACGGCGGCGAAGACGCGGTCAATGCCATCTGCGACCACCCCGATATCAAGGCGATCAGCTTTGTGGGCTCGACCAAGGTCGGCACCCATGTGTACAACCGCGCATCGCTCAACGGCAAGCGCGTGCAATGCATGATGGGCGCGAAAAACCACGCCATCGTGCTGCCCGACTGCAACAAGGAGCAGTCGCTCAACGCGCTCGCGGGTGCGGCGTTTGGTGCCGCTGGCCAGCGCTGCATGGCGCTGTCGGTGGTGGTGCTGGTCGGAGAAGCGCAGAAGTGGATCCCCGAATTGGTCGAAAAGGCCAAGACCCTGAAGGTCTCTGCCGGCACCGAAGCGGGCACCGATGTGGGCCCGGTCGTCTCCTGCCAGGCGCTGTCGCGGGTCGAGGGCCTGATCGAGCGCGGCATTGCCGACGGTGCCAAGCTGGAGCTCGATGGCCGAAAGCCCGCCGTCGCGGGTTATGAAAAGGGCAATTTCGTCGGCCCGACGGTCTTCTCCGGCGTCAAGCCCGGCATGGCCATTTATGACCAGGAAATCTTCGGCCCGGTGCTCTGCATTGCCGAGGCTGCCGATATCGATGAGGCGATTGCCTTCATCAACGCCAACCCCAATGGCAACGGCACGGCGATCTTCACGCAAAGCGGCGCCGCAGCGCGCAAGTTCCAGGAAGAGATCGATGTCGGCCAGATCGGCATCAATGTGCCCATTCCTGTGCCGGTGCCACTGTTCTCGTTCACCGGCAGCCGCGCCTCCAAGCTCGGCGACCTGGGCCCCTACGGCAAGCAGGTCGTCATGTTCTACACGCAGACCAAGACGGTGACGGCCCGCTGGTTTGACGACAGCACCATTGCCCATGGCGTGAACACCACGATCAGCCTGAAGTAAGCGGCGTTGGCCAACACCGCAGCGGCCCTTTGCCGGACCGCTGCGGTTTTGCGGCGATGATCTGGGCTATGCCCCATTCCTTTGCATTCCGCCCAGCACTGCTGGCTCTGTTTTTTGCAGCCTCGGCTGCCCTCGCGCCGCAGACCGTGCTTGCCCAGGCAGGCGCGGCCTGTGTGAGCGGCGGCAATACCGAGCAAACCAATGCCTGCGCGGTGCAGGCCTTTCAGCAAGCCGATACCGACAACAATATCCTGTATGCCGACGTCATGCGCATTCTCTCGGCGCACGAGCGCCCTGCACTGCGCCGCGACCAGAACGAGTGGATACGCCAGCGCGCGGCCACCTGCAAAAAGCAGCAGGCCGCGCACGAGGCCCAGCCCGACTGGCCGCGCCGCTACCACGAATGCCTGGTGGCCGAAATCGGCAAGCGCAGGAAGGAGTTGATGGTCTGGCTGCACGAGGGCCCGCCGCCCGAGCTGCTACAAAAACCATAGCCAGCCGCGTTCACCACAAAACGGTGCTGCCCGGGCCTCGCATGCCCGGCGCAGCGCGATAAGAGACAGGAGACAAGCCCATGGATTTCGAGCTATCAGAAGACCAACGCGCCTTTGCCGACACCGCGCGCGCCTTTGCCCAGACCGAGCTGGCCCCCCATGCCGCGCACTGGGATGCAGAGGCCGTCTTCCCCCGTGAGGCGATTGCCAAGGCCGGCGAGCTGGGCTTTTGCGGCCTGTATGCGCCTGAAAACGCCGGCGGCCTGGCGCTGCCCCGGCTCGATGCCACCCTGGTGTTTGAGGAGCTGGCCGCGGTCGACCCCTCCACCACCGCCTTCATCACCATCCACAACATGGCGACCTGGATGCTGGGCACCTGGGCCAGCGATGCCGTGCGCGACGAATGGGGCCCGCTGCTCGCCAGCGGCCAGAAGCTGGCCAGCTATTGCCTGACCGAGCCCGGTGCCGGGTCCGACGCCGCCTCGCTCAAGACCCGGGCCGAGCTGGTCGGCCATGACTACATCATCAACGGCAGCAAGGCCTTCATCAGCGGGGCCGGCGCCACCGACATGCTGGTGCTGATGGCCCGCACCGGTGATGCCCAATCGGGCGCCTCGGGCATCAGCGCCTTTGCGGTGCCTGCGCACCTGGAAGGCATCAGCTACGGCAAGAAGGAAGAAAAGATGGGCTGGAACAGCCAGCCCACGCGCGTGATCAGCTTTGACAATGTGCGCATCCCCGCCAACCACCTGCTGGGCCGCGAGGGCGAAGGCTTCAAGATCGCGATGAAGGGGCTCGACGGCGGCCGCATCAATATCGCCACCTGCTCGGTGGGCGCGGCCCAGGGCGCGCTGACCCAGGCGCAAAGCTATATGCAGGAGCGCAAGCAGTTCGGCAAGCCGATTGCCAGCTTTCAGGCGCTGCAATTCAAGCTGGCCGACATGGCCACCGAACTGGTCGCCGCGCGGCAGATGGTGCGCCTGGCCGCCAGCAAGCTCGACGCCGGCGCGCGCGACGCCTCGACCTACTGCGCCATGGCCAAACGCTTTGCGACGGACGCCGGTTTCAACGTCTGCAACGATGCACTGCAGCTGCATGGCGGCTACGGCTATATTCGGGAGTACCCGCTGGAGCGCCTGATGCGCGACGCCCGGGTGCACCAGATTCTGGAAGGCACCAACGAAATCATGCGGGTCATCATCGCCCGGCGCATGCTCGATGGAGATGCGCCCGAGGCCATCCGCTGAGCAGGCCCCTGCCCTGCCCCTTCTGCCCAAGCACTATCCCACCATGCCACGCCGCCCTCTGGACCCCGAAACTTTGCGCCTCATCGATGCCGTGCGCCTGGCACTGGCCGAGCAAGCCGTGGGCGTCTCGGTGGAAGAGAAAACCATGTTCGGCTGCCATGTGTTCATGGTCGACGGCAAGATGTGCCTGGGCGTGGAAAACGATGAGCTGCTGGTGCGCCTGGCGCCCGACACCCATGCCCAGGTGGCAGAAATGCCTGGCCTGCGCCCGCTGTCGTCCAAAGGTTTGATGGACGGCTATTTTCTGGTCGGCCCTGCGGCCTACGCCACGCGCGAGGCCTGGCAGCACTGGATCGATGCGGCGCTGGCCTTCAACCCGCGCGCCAAGGCGACCCCAAAGAAAAAGCCCAAGGCAGCCGCTTCCGATCCATCCGCCAAGCCGCTTAAAAAACCAAAAACCGCCAAGCCGGCTGGCGATGCGGGCCCGGCCCCCGCCGCCCGCAAACGCCACAGCGTGTTTGACAGCGATCTTTGAGTACTGACTGTCATTCGCAACCCCTACCAACCGACAAGCTTTGCAATAACACCTTCAAGGAGACAAACATGGCAACTATCGCATTCATCGGCCTGGGCAATATGGGCGCGCCCATGGCCATCAACCTGGCCAAGGCGGGCCACCAGGTGCACGCTTTTGACCTGAGCCGCGAGGCGGTAGCCAAGGTGGTGGCCGAAGGCGGCAGCGCCACGACCAGCGCCCGGGAGGCCGTCGAAGGCGCGGAGGTGGTCGTCAGCATGCTGCCCGCCAGCCAGCATGTCGAAGGCCTGTTTCTGGGCAACGGCAGCCAGGCGGGCCTGCTGCAAGGCATTACCAAAGGCGCGCTGATCATCGACAGCTCCACGATTGCGGCAGCGACCAGCCAGAAAGTGGCCAAGGCCGCGCAAGCGCTGGGGATTGGCTTTATCGATGCGCCTGTCTCCGGCGGCACCGGTGGCGCGATTGCCGGCACCCTGACCTTCATTGTCGGCGGCAGCGCAGCAGACTTGGAGCGTGCCCGCCCACTGCTCGAGAAAATGGGCAAGAACATCTTCCACGCCGGCGATGTGGGCGCAGGCCAGACGGCCAAGATCTGCAACAACATGCTGCTGGGCATTTTGATGATCGGCACCAGCGAGGCGATTGCGCTGGGCGTTGCCAATGGCCTGGATCCCAAGGTGCTCAGCGAAATCATGCGGCGCAGCTCGGGCGGCAACTGGGCGCTGGAGGTCTACAACCCCTTCCCCGGCGTGCAGGACGCCAGCGCTGCCACGCGCGGCTACACCGGCGGCTTTGGCACCGACCTGATGCTCAAGGACCTGGGCCTGGCGCAGGAAAGCGCAATGACGGTGAAGGCCAGCACCCCGCTGGGCGGCATGGCGCGCCAGCTGTATGCGGCGCACAGCATTGCCGGCCATGGTGGCGAGGACTTCTCCAGCGTCATCAAGATGCTGCAGAAAAAGGGCTGAGTCTCAGCCCTGCTCCGGCGGCCGGTGCTCAGCGCGCGGTCGCCGGCTCCGACAGCGCCATCACCATGCGCGCCACCAAGTACAGGCGCGGCGCAATGCAGTCCAGCAGAATGTATTCGCCATACATGTCATGCGCGCCGTAGCCGCACACGCCCATGCCCTCGACCACCCCACCCCGGGTGTTGAGGGCGGCAAAAGCGGCATCGGTGCCGCCACCCAGCGCCACATCGTTCACATGCAGCGGTATGCCCAGCTCATCCTGGTAGATGGCTTTGGCCTGCGCGGCAATGCGGCGTGCCGCATCGCTGGCCTGCATCGGCGGGCGGCGCAGCTCAAAGCGGGCCGTCACCTTGCTGTCAGGCAGCAGGCGGTTCTTGATTTTTTCCTGCACCGCATCCTGCAGCGCCTGAAAATCCTGGGCCCGCAGCGCCCGCGCATCGGCCTGCGCCCACGCATGGGGCGGTATCACATTGCGGGTGGTGCCCGCCTGCGCGATGGTCCAGTTCAGCTTCAGACCATTTTCTGGCTGCGACAGGTCGCGCATCTGCAGCAGCTGGTGCGACAGTTCATACAGCGCATTCACCCCTGCCTCCGGCTTGGCCCCGGCATGCGAGGATTTACCCTCCACATCCAGGAACATCGCACCAATACCACTGGTGGCCAGGTGCAAGGTGCCTTGCAGGCCCCCGCTCTCGAACGAGAAGATGGCATCCTGGTCGCGCGCCAGCGCGCTGATCAGCCGGCGTGAGCCCGGCGAGCTGATCTCTTCATCGCTGTTGAACAGCACGGTGATCTCGCCAAAGCGGTCATAGCCTAGCTTTTGCAGCATCGCAATGCTGTGCAGCACCAGCGCCACCCCCTGCTTTTCGTCTTCCACGCCAAGGCCGTAGACGCGGTCACCCTCGATGCGGAAAGGCTGCTTATCAACATCACCGCGCTGGTAGACGGTGTCCATGTGCGCCATCATCAGGATGCGGGACTGGCCCCGGCCCTTGAAGACGGCCTGCACCATGGGGCCGACCTGCTCGGGCGTATCTTCCAGCCGCACCACATCCGTCGCGGGAATGGTCTGCACCTCGCCGCCCAGTGCTTTCAGGCGCTCGGCAGCCACCTGGGCGATATAGCTGACGCCGCCATAATCGCGGCTGCCCGATTCGATATGCACCAGGTTTTTCAACGTGGCGAGCATGGGGTTTTGCTCTGCCTGCGCTGCGGCATACACGGCAGGCTCGGCTTTGGCAGGCGCTTGGGCGTGGCCGGGCGCGCTCCAGGCCAGCGCCATCCACAAACCACAGAAGACATAAGAGCAGGAAGACGGTCGATCAGGCATGGGCCGATGATAGTACGGCTTCGACAACAAATTGTCACAAAACCGCCATGAGCGGCGATACCGGCGCTGCAGCAGCCTCCCACTCCCTACAATGCGCATTCTTTGAAAAATGATCTTTGCAAGCCATGACCGAGACCGTGCAATGGATGGCCGACGGCACACCGTATAGCCCCCGCTTTGGCGACCGCTACCACAGCGAAGCTGCCCATGCACTGGCCCAGGCCGAGCAGGTGTTCCTGGCCGGTTGCGGCCTGCCCCAGGCCTGGGCAGGCCAGCCGCAGTGGCGCATTCTGGAGACCGGCTTTGGCTTTGGGCTGAATTTCCTGGTCACCTGGCATGCCTGGCAGCAAGACCCGGCCCGGCCCGCACTGCTGCACTTTGTCTCGACCGAGGCCTTTCCCATTACGGCCATGGACCTGCTGGCGCAGGCGCGCAAGTTTCCCCATCTGCTGCCGCTGGCCGAGGAACTGGCAGCCCAATGGTGGGGCCTGCTGCCGGGCGTGCATCGGCTGCGCCTGGCCGGTGGCCGGGTGCTGCTCAGCCTGCTGGTGGGCGACAGCCAGACCATGCTGCGCCAGCACGAACTGGTCGCCGACAGCATTTACCTGGACGGCTTCAGCCCCGCCCGCAACCCCGACATGTGGAGCCTGCACACCCTGAAGGCCGTGGCACGCTGCGCCCGGCGCGGCACCCGGCTCGCCACCTGGACCATCGCCGCCCAGCTGCGGCGCGACCTGGCCCAGTGCGGCTTTGAGGTGCGAAAGGTGCCCGGCGTGCCGCCCAAGCGCGACAACCTGCAGGCCAGCTTTGCGCCGCACTGGGAGCCCCGCAAGGCGCCGCTGTGGCCCATGGGCGCGCAGGCCCTGCCAGCGCGGCTCGCCGGCGGTGGCGGGCACGCTGCCATCGTCGGCGCGGGCATCGCCGGTGCGGCTTGCGCGCGCCAGCTGGCCCTGCGCGGCTGGCAGGTGACCGTGCTCGATGCCGCCAGCCATCCGGCCGCCGGCGCGTCTGCGCTGCCCGCCGGCATTTTTGCGCCCCATACCAGCAGCGACGACAGCCTGCTCTCGCGCATCACCCGCGCCGGCCAGCGTTGCAGCCTGCAATGCTTGCAGCAGCTGCTGCAGGCCGGGGTGGATTGGGAGATGACCGGGGTGCTGGAGCGCCGGCAACTGGGCACGCCACCCGATGAGACGGCAGCGCATGGCGACGGCCCGGCAGTGCCGGCACGCCGTAGCGCCCATGAACGGCCACCCGCCTGGAGAGACACGCTGGCCGCGCCTGCCGCTGACTGGAGTGACGAGGCCAGCGCCGCCTGCCTGGAGGCGCTGGGCTTGCCCGCCGGCACCCCCGCGCTCTGGCACCCGCGCGGCGGCTGGCTGCGCCCGGCCGCGCTGGTGCAGGCCCTGCTGGACCATCCAGCGATCCGCTTTGTGGGCAACGCCCCGGTGCAGGCGCTCGACGCGCTTGAGACCGCAGAAGGCCCGCCGCAGTGGTCGCTGCGCGACGGCCAAGGCGAGCCATGGGCGCAGGCCGATCTGGTCGTGCTCTGCGCCGGGCCGCAATCGGCCAGCATCCGCATCAACGGACAAAGCCTGGCTGCGGCCCCAGCGCTGCAAACCATTCGCGGCCAGGTCAGCTGGGGCAGCTACCCGGCCGCCCAGGCGCCGACTGTCCACCCGCCCGTCAACGGCCATGGCAGCTGGGTGCCGTATTTCCGCCATGGGCAGACCGGAGAAGCGGCCTGGGTCATGGGATCAAGTTTTGAGCGTGGTCAATCCACACTGCCGCCTTCGGCCGACGACGCCGCCGCTGCGCATGCAGGCAACTGGGCCAAGCTGCAAACCTTGCTGCCGGCAGGCCACCGGCCCGATGCCCAGGCCTTTGCCCAGGCCCGGCACTGGGCCCAGCTGCGCTGCGCATCGGCCGACCGGCTGCCGCTGGTAGGCCCGCTCTTGCCAGCGCAGGCGCTGCAAGCGCTGCCCAAAGGCCTCGCCAGCCCCTGGGTTGCGACGGCGATGGGATCGCGCGGCCTCACCTGGGCGCTGCTCTGCGCCGAACTGCTGGCGGCCCGCCTGCATGCGGAGCCGCTGCCGGTAGCCAACCCGCTGGCCCTGGCGCTGGCCAGCGACCGTTACTGCAAATAGGCGGGTGTATGGAAGGCCGTGGTTGCCGCGGCCAGGGCCTTCGCCTCGCCCCGTCTACCGGGCCTGCTACCGCGCCCATATGCCATTTACTCACTAGCATTTGCCATTTTCATATAACTCGATGTCATACAGGACTGAGAAAAATGTAGTTTGAGTTTATATAAAACTTTTCTACAGTACATCGCAACAGCCCAGCTCCGCCGCCATTGGGGCAGCGGGCACACCAGGGCTCGGTAGCTGCAACTTCCGCACCACGATGTACCAATACACCCCTTTTGACCGCCAGTTTGTCCAGGCCCGAGCAGACCAGTTCCGTGACCAGCTCCAACGCTGGGAAACGGGCCGGCTGAGTGAAGAAGAATTCCGCCCGCTGCGTCTGCAAAACGGCTGGTATGTGCAGCGCTACGCACCGATGCTGCGGGTGGCAGTGCCTTATGGCGAAATCAACTCTGCCCAGATCCGCGTGCTGGCCCGCATTGCCCGCGAATACGATGAACCGGACGCCCAGCTGTACCAGGACGCGCTCAAGACCCAGGGCGCCATGGGCACCACCTACCTGCCCACCCACTACGCCCATTTCACCACCCGCACCAATGTGCAGTTCAACTGGATTCCGCTGTCCAAGTCCGCCGATGTGATGGACCTGCTGGCCAGCGTCAACCTGCACGGCATCCAGACCAGCGGCAACTGCATCCGCAACACGACCACCGATGCGCTGGCGGGCGTGGCGGTGGACGAGCTGGTGGACCCCCGCCCCTATGCCGAGGTGCTGCGCCAGTGGACCACCCTGCACCCCGAGTTCGCGTTCCTGCCGCGCAAGTTCAAGATTGCGATCAGCGGCTCTGAAGAAGACCGTGCCGCCACCGGCTGGCACGATGTGGGGCTGCATCTGGTCAAGAACGAGGCTGGTGAAATCGGCTTCAAGGTGTTTGTCGGCGGCGGCATGGGCCGCACGCCGGTGATCGGCACACCCATCCGCGAGTTTCTGCCCTGGAACCAGGTGCTCAACTACATCGAGGCGATCGTGCGCGTCTACAACGAGCGCGGCCGCCGGGACAACAAGTACAAGGCCCGCATCAAGATCCTGGTCAAGGCCGAAGGCCAGACCTACATTGATTCGGTGGAAGAGGAATTCCGCCAGATCGTCGAAGTCGACGGTGGCCCGCACACCATCCCCCAGGCAGAATTCGACCGCGTCGCCGCCTGCTTTGTGGCGCCGGACCTGTCGGCCTACCCGCAGGTGAACGCCACCGAAGCCAAGCACCTGCTGACCGAGCAAGGCGCACGTGAGCCGGCCTTTGGCCGCTGGGTGAGCCGCAATGTGCGCGCCCACCAGAACCCGCAGCTGCGTGCCGTGGTGCTGTCGTTCAAGCGCGTTGGCCAGGCGCCCGGTGATGCCTCGGGCGAGCAGCTCGACGCGCTGGCCCAGCTGGTGGACCAGTTCTCCGCCGGCGAAGCCCGTGTGACCCACGACCAGAACGTGGTGCTGCCCTGGGTGCACGTGAGCCAGCTGCATGACCTGTGGCTGCAGGCCAAGGCCCTGGGCCTGGCCAGCACCAATGTGGACCTGCTGACCGACATGATCGCCTGCCCCGGCGGTGACCTCTGCGCACTGGCCAATGCCCGCAGCCTGCCGATTGCCGCCGCCATCACCGAGCGCTACCAGGACTTGGACGAGCTCGACGACATCGGCGACATCGACCTGCATATCAGCGGCTGCATCAACAGCTGCGGCCACCACCACAGCGGCCATATCGGCATTCTGGGCGTGGACAAGGACGGCAAGGAGTGGTATCAGATCACCGTGGGCGGCTCCGACGGCGCCCAGCTGTCGGGCGCCCCCCAGGCCGGCAAGGTGATCGGCCCCTCGTTCAGCGCCGCCGAAGTGCCGGGCGTGATCGAAGCGGTGTTGTCCACCTACCGCGATCTGCGGAGCAACGGCGAACGCTTTATCGATACGGTGCGCCGTGTCGGCCTGGATCCCTTCAAGGAAGCCGGCAAGTCCGCCCGCCTGCCGGAAGCGGCTGATACGGCTGCAGAAACCACCGAAGCCTGAGCATTGAGAAGAACAACGATGAGCATTCCCAACGATTTCCAGATCCTGGCTGCCGGTGACCACCAGCCCGCTGCCGAAGGCGACCGCAGCGTGCTGCGGCTGGCCAATGATGCCGATGCACTGCAAGTCTCGCTCGATGGCGTGGAGCGCATCGACCTCGACTTTCCCGCCTTCACCGATGGCCGCGCGTTCAGCCAGGCCTACCTGCTGCGCCGCCGCCGGGGCTTCAAGGGCGACATCCGCGCCCATGGCGATGTGCTGATCGACCAGCTGGTGCAGATGCACCGCACCGGTTTCAGCAGTGCGGTGCTGAAAGCAGGCGTGGACGTGGCCGATGCCGCGCGCCAGTTTGAGCGTTTTGCCGGTTTTTACCAAGGCGACGTCGAAGCCAAGCCCCATTTTGACCAGGCCGCCGCATGAGCAAGACCACCCTCACTCCCCAAGAGCTGGCCCGTGTGAATGCCGAGCTGGGCAACGACGCCGCCGGCCTGGTGCGCTGGGCGCTGTCGCTGGGCCAGACCAGCATCGTGACCACCAATTTCCGCCCGTTTGAAGCGGTAATCCTGCACCTGGTCACGCAAGTGCAGCCCGATGTGCCGGTGGTCTGGATGGACAACGGCTACAACACCGAGGCCACCTACCGCTTTGCCGACGAGGTGACGCGCCAGCTCCAGCTGAACCTGCAGATCTACCTGCCACGCCGCTCGCGTGCGCACCGCGAAGCCGTTGAAGGCGCGACGCCCGCGCTTGATGACCCGCGCCACGCCGCCTTTACGGAAGAGGTCAAGCTCGAGCCCTTTGCCCGCGCGCTGCGCGAGACCCGGCCCCAGGTCTGGTTCACCGCACTGCGCGCGACCGACACCGCCGTGCGTGCGCAGATGGAGGCCGTGAGCCTCAACCCCGATGGCCTCATCAAGGTGGCACCATTGCTGCACTGGTCGTCCAAGGACCTCTACGAATACTGCGAAAAACACGGTCTGCCCAACAACTTCGACTATGTGGATCCCACCAAGGGCGAAGACAACCGCGAATGCGGCCTGCACATTGCCCACTGACCATATGCAGCCCGCCCGACAAGAAAGTCCCTCAGATATGAACGCCCGTGTCGAAACCGATGTGCTCAACCACCTGAGCAACCAGCACCTCGATGCGCTGGAAGAAGAAACCATCTTTATCCTGCGCGAAGTGGCGGCCGCCTTCGAGCGCCCTGCACTGCTGTTTTCCGGCGGCAAGGATTCGCTGGTGATGCTCAAATGCGCCGAAAAAGCCTTTGGCGCTGGCCGCATCCCCTACCCGTTGCTGATGATCGACACCGGCCACAATTTCCCCGAGGTGACCGATTTCCGCGATCTGCGCGCCAAGGAACTGGGCGCCGATCTGATCGTGCGCAGCGTCGAAGATTCGATGGCGCGCGGCACCGTGCGCCTGGCCCACCCCGGCGAATCGCGCAATGTGCACCAGTCGGTGACCTTGCTCGAGGCGATCGAGGAGTTCCGCTTTGACGCACTGATTGGCGGCGCGCGCCGCGACGAGGAAAAGGCCCGCGCCAAGGAGCGCATCTTCAGCCACCGCGACAGCTTTGGCCAGTGGCAGCCCAAGGCCCAGCGCCCCGAGCTCTGGACCCTGTTCAACACCCGCCTGGCCCCCGGCGAGCATTTCCGTGTGTTCCCGATCAGCAACTGGACCGAGCTCGATGTCTGGCAGTACATTGCGCGCGAGAACATCGCGCTGCCGAGCCTCTACTACGCCCACCAGCGCGATGTGGTGGAGCGCAAGGGCCTGCTCGTGCCCGTGACGCCGCTGACCCCCGCCCGCGAAGGCGAAACCATTGAAAACCGCACCGTGCGCTTCCGTACCGTGGGCGACATCACCTGCACCTGCCCGGTGAGCAGCGACGCCGCCTCGGCCGATGACATCGTGCTGGAAACCCTGGCCGCCGATGTGAGCGAGCGTGGCGCCACCCGCATGGACGACAAGACCAGCGACGCCTCGATGGAAAAGCGCAAGAAAGACGGATACTTCTGATGACTACCGATACCCTGAGCGCCGTGCGCACCCCCGCCCACGACAACCAGCGCACCGCATCGGCGCTGCGCTTCATCACCTGCGGATCGGTCGATGATGGCAAGTCCACGTTGATCGGCCGCCTGCTGGTGGACAGCAAATCGGTGCTGCAGGACCAGCTTGCCGGCGTGCAGCGCAGTGGCGAGACCGACCTGGCCCTGCTCACCGATGGCTTGTCTGCCGAGCGCGAGCAAGGCATCACCATCGACGTGGCCTACCGCTACTTCGCCACCGAGACGCGCAAGTTCATCATTGGCGATGCACCCGGCCATGAGCAGTACACCCGCAATATGGTGACCGCCGCATCGAGCGCCGACGCCGCCGTCGTGCTGGTGGACGCGACCAAGCTGGACTGGCAGAACCCGCAGCTCGCGCTGCTGCCCCAAACCCGCCGCCACAGCCTGCTGGCCCATCTGCTGCGCGTGCACTCGCTGGTGTTTGCGATCAACAAGCTCGACGCCGTCACCGACCCGGCACGGGCCTTTGCCAATATCCGCAATGCGCTGGCCGCCTTTGCCCAGGCAGCGGGCATCACCGTCGCTGCCACCATCCCGGTCTCGGCCTTGAAGGGCTGGAACGTGGTGACCTCGCATCCCGACTGGGCCGGCTACCAGGGCCCGAGCCTGCTAGAGCTGCTGGAGAAGCTGCCGACCACGCCCGCCGACGCCGGCCAGCCTCTGGCGTTTTCCGTGCAATGGGTCGAGAAGTTCTCTGCGTCGGCCGACACCCACCAGGGCCGCCGCATTTTCTGGGGCCGTGTTGGCACAGGCGATGTGGCAGTGGGCACCGCCGTGCAGATCCTGCCCAGCGGCCAGCGCGCTACCGTCGCCCAGGTGCTGGACCATGTCCGCCAGCCCGTAGCGCGCGGCGCCGGCCAGAGCGCCGGCATTGTGCTCGACCGCGAGGTGGATGTCTCGCGCGGTGACTGGATCATTGCAGCCCCCGCGCCTGCGGTGACCAGCGCTGCCGACGATGACTTTGACACCCCCAGCGAACGGCCCGCCTGGCCCGCAACGCGCGAGATCACCGCCACCATCGCGTGGATGGATAACGAGCCTCTGCTGCCCGGCCGCGTGTACTGGGCGCTGCATGGCCGCCGCTGGATCAAGGCCAAGGTGCGCAAGGTGCTCAACCGCCTGGACATCCACTCGCTGGAGCGCCAGGATGCCGAGCAGCTCGAACCCAATGCCATTGGCCGCGTCGAGATCAGCTTGCAGGAAGCAATTCCGGCGGCCGCGTTTGTGCGCTCGCGTGAATTGGGCTCGCTGATCCTGGTGGACACGGCTTCCAACAGCACGGCTGCCGCGGTATTGGTGGAATAAAGCAAGCAGTCCCGCAGCTAAAAACCACGTTATTCGGAGGCGGGTTAGGTGCTTGTGCACAAAAACCGTAAAATCCTCCGCTGTTTGTTTGTCTGAATCACTGGCGAAAACCATTCCATGACCCACGTCGTCACCGAAAACTGCATCAAGTGCAAATACACCGATTGTGTGGACGTCTGCCCTGTTGACTGCTTCCGCGAAGGCCCGAACTTCCTGACCATCGATCCGGACGAATGCATCGACTGCGCCGTCTGCATCCCCGAGTGCCCTGCCAACGCCATCTATGCCGAAGAGGATGTGCCTGCGGACCAGTTGGCCTTCATCAAGCTCAATGCCGAACTGGCCTTGGCCGACGGCTGGAAGAGCATCACCAAGCGCAAGGCACCGCTCGAAGGCGCCGACGAGGCCAACGGCCAGCCGGGCAAGCTCAAGGACCTGATCCGCTGAGCCCAGTCCCTATGCAGGAATACCGCGCTTTGACGCCCAGTCCCTGAATCCGCCAAGCCAGCCTCCGCGCTGGCTTTTTTATGCTTCGCGCCCACCCAGAGCTACCGCCATGCACAGTGCCGCCTTTGCCAACACCCCCCAGCCGCCGTACTACGCCGTGATCTTCACCTCGCAGCGTAGCGACACCGAGCACCAGCCCTATGCCGAGATGGCCGATGCCATGGTGGCGCTGGCCGCGCAGCAGCCTGGCTTTTTGGGCGCCGAAAGCACGCGTGGCGGTGACGGCCTGGGCATCACCGTGTCGTACTGGCAAAGTGAAGAAGACATCCGCCGCTGGAAGGCCCACAGCGACCACCTGATTGCCCAGCGCATCGGTGCCGAGCGCTGGTATGCGCATTACCAGGTGCGGGTGGCGAAGGTGGAACGGTCTTATGGCATGCAGCACGCGAGCGCAGCCTAATGTGACAAGCCCTGCGCCATGGGACATGGCACAGGGCTGGCAGTCGGAGGGTGAGGGCCGGAGATTTACAGCCGGATCTCGCGGTGCTCGCCCATGCCTTCGGGCCGCTCTCCGGTGACTGCCGACTTGGCCATCTTGAACAGCTGCACCAGCTTGTTTTCCTTGACATCCCAGTATTCGGCAAAGTCAACGCGGGCAATCAGAATTTGCAGGTTGGGATCGTTGGGGCCATCCGGAAACCAGGCCTTGGCCATCGGGCCGTAGAACTTCTCCTTGATCGCCAGATCATCGCTCACTGACGCTTTGGCCGAAATCGACACATAGCTGTCTTTATCGGGGTCTGCGTAAGAGATATTGATATCGCTGGAATGCTGCAGACAGCGCGACAGATCCGAATCCTTGCCGAGCAGGAAATACAGATGCTTGTCCTCATTCATGCCTTCACGGTTGGCTGTCGTCATAGGGCAGGCATGCAGGCTGCCATCCTCATGGCGGTGGGTAATCATCGCAAAGCGAATGTCCTTGATCAGTTCCCACAATTTTTCACGCGGATTTTCTTGGGCCATGGCGAGACTCCTGTCGATTTGGAAAATTTCACTGTATCGATGGGTCTTGGCCGCCGTTGTAAGGCAAACGCCTCCCCGGGGATCGGCGTTTCCATGATCCGGCTGTGAAGGATTCGCACCCCTCCCCGGCTACCGATGGGGGTGATCGCAGTTACGGCAACACGTGATAAGCCGCTGGGCCGAGGCTCCGGTGCCTCTGCGCAGCGCGCCTGGTGGCCTCCACGCAGGCCCGGGTGGCTTCAGCGCTGCGCCGCTGTCATGGCCGCCACCACCTGCTGCAGTGCCGCCGGGTCTTCCATCGTCGACAGATCGCCGGTGTCCCGTTTCTCGGCCACGGCCTGCAGCGCGCGGCGCAGCAGCTTGCCACTGCGGGTCTTGGGCAGGCTGGCCACAAAGTACACCCGCGCCGGCCTGGCCACGGCACCCAGCTGCGTGTCGACATGGTTGCAGACGGATTTTTCCAGCGCATTGCAGGCGGCAAGGTCACCGGCCACCGCATTGCTGCGCGCAACGGCAAAGGCCAGCGCGACCTGGCCTTTGAGCGCATCGGCCACTCCGACCACGGCGACCTCGGCAATGTCCGGGTGGCCGGAGATGCTTTCCTCGATCTCGCGCGTGCCCAGGCGGTGGCCGGCAACGTTGATCACGTCATCGGTGCGGCCGAGGATGAAGTAATAGCCGTCCTTGTCGCGCACGCCCCAGTCAAAGGTGCTGTAGACCAGGCGGCCGGGGATGCTCTTCCAGTAGGTGTTGACGAAGCGCTGGTCGTCGCGCCAGATGGTCATCAGGCAGCCAGGGGGCAAGGGGCCTTCGATGGCGATCACACCCTTTTGCATCGGCTCCTGCAGCTCGGCGCCGGTGTCGCCGTCGATCAGCTTGACGTGGTAGCCAAACACCGCCTTGCCCGGACTGCCAAAGCGCGATGGCTGGGGCTCGACGCCATTGCACAGCGTGAGGATGGGCCAGCCGGTCTCGGTCTGCCAGTAGTTGTCGATGATGGGACGCTGGATGGCACCGCTGATCCAGCTGGCGGTGGGCTCGTCCAGCGGCTCACCGGCCAGCCACAGCGCCTGCAGGCTGCTCAGGTCGTACTTGCGCAGGTACTCCGGATCCTGCTTTTTGAGCACCCGGATGGCGGTGGGCGCCGAGAACATGTGCGTGACCTTGTATTTCTCGACCAGGCTCCACCAGATGCCCGGGTCCGGCCGCACCGGCACGCCTTCATACATGAGCGTGGCCATGCCGCCGATCAGCGGCGCATAGATGATGTAGCTGTGGCCCACCACCCAGCCGATATCGCTGGTGCAGAAAAAGGTCTGGCCGGGCTTGGCATCGAAGATCGCCGGCAGGCTGGCGGCCAGCGCCACCGTGTAGCCGCCGGTGTCGCGCTGCACGCCCTTGGGCTTGCCGGTGGTGCCGCTGGTGTAGAGCGTGTAGCTGGGGTGCGTGGACTCCACCCATTCGCAGGGCACCTGCGCATCGAGGTGCCGGGCACGCAAATCGGCCCAAAGGTGGTCCCGGCCCGCCACCAGCTGCATGGGGGCCAGGCCCCGGTCCACCATCAGCACAGCCTGGGGCTGGTGGCTGGCCAGCGCAATGGCCTCGTCCAGCAAGGGTTTGTAGGGCACGACCTTGCCGGCGCGCGATCCTGCATCGGCGCTGATGATGACGCTGGGCTGGGCGTCATCAATGCGCGTGGCCAGTGAGCCCGAGGCAAAGCCGCCAAACACCACCGAATGGATGGCACCGATGCGCACGCTGGCCAGCATCGCGATGGCGGCCTCGGCAATCATCGGCATATAGATCTGCACGCGGTCGCCTTTCTTGACGCCCAGGGCCTGCAATGCGGCGGCCATGCGCTGCACCTCGCGGTGCAGCTCGGCATAGCTGTAGCTGCGCTCGGTGTTGGTCTCCGTCGATACCGCAATCAGCGCGGCCTGGTCGCCGCGCTCTGCCACATGGCGGTCGATGGCGTTGTGGCAGAGGTTGGTCAAGCCACCGGCAAACCAGCGCGCAAACGGCGGGTTGCTGTAGTCACAGATCTGCTGGGGCGGCACCTGCCAGTCGATGCGCTGCGCCTGCTCGGCCCAGAAGGCATCGCGGTCATTGATCGAGCGGTCGTAGAAGTCGGCAAAACGGCTCATCGAAGTCTGTCTCCATCTTTTGTCGTGGAGCCATTATTTCCCTTTGTCTTGCATACCGCTGACAAATGCGCGCCCGGCTGCGCGGGCTACCCTGTGGTTTTCCCGCATACATGCGGGCCGCCCAGAGGGGCTTTTACGGCACCGGGCGCAGTTTCGGCGCCGGCCGGCCCGGGCGGGCTGCGGCATCGCGCACAATCAGCGGCATGGCGCACCACCCCGGTGCTGTGGCGCGCCGGATGACGAAGGGTGTCCCATGCTCAATGGTTTGTGGCTGGGTTTTTTTGTGGTGGCGGCCTTTGCCGCATTCGCGCAGTGGCTGGTGGGCGGCCATGCCCAGATTTTTGGCGACATGGTGCAGGCGCTGTTTGCCATGGCCAAGCTCTCGGTCGAGGTGATGGTGCTGCTGTTTGGCACGCTCACGCTGTGGCTGGGCTTTTTGAAGATTGCCGAAAAAGCCGGCCTGGTCGATATGCTGGCCCGCTGGCTGGCCCCCCTGTTTGCCCGGCTGATGCCCGAGGTGCCGCGCGGCCACCCTGCGCTGGGCCTGATGACCCTGAACTTTGCCGCCAATGCGCTGGGGCTGGACAACGCTGCCACCCCCATCGGGCTCAAGGCCATGCGTGCGCTGCAGGACATCAACCCCTCGCCCACCTCGGCCAGCAATGCACAGATTCTGTTTCTGGTGCTCAATGCCTCGTCGCTGACCTTGCTGCCGGTGACCATCTTCATGTACCGCATGCAGCAAGGCGCGCCCGACCCGACCCTGGTCTTTCTGCCGATCCTGCTGGCCACCTCGGTCTCTACCCTGGTCGGCCTGATCTCAGTGGCCATCGTGCAGCGTCTGCCGCTGTGGCACCCGGTGGTGCTGGCCTATCTGCTGCCGGTAGGCCTGGTGCTGGCTGGCTTCATGGCTTTTTTGGCCACACTGACGTCGACCGCGATGGCGCAGGTTTCATCGCTGCTGGGCAACCTGACCCTGTTTGGCCTGGTGGTGCTGTTTGTGGTGGTGGGGGCGCTGCGCAAGGTCGCTGTGTATGAGAGCTTTATCGAAGGCGCCAAGGAAGGCTTCGACGTGGCCAAAGGGCTGCTGCCCTATCTGGTGGCCATGCTCTGCGCCGTCGGTCTGTTCCGCGCCTCGGGCGCGCTGGGCTATGCGCTCGACGGCATCCGCTGGCTGGTAGACCTGAGCGGCATGGATTCGCGCTTTGTCGATGCGCTGCCTACCGCGCTGGTCAAACCCTTCTCCGGCAGCGCTGCGCGCGCGATGCTGATCGAGACCATGCAAAGCCATGGCGTGGACAGCTTCCCTGCGCTGGCAGCCGCCATCATCCAGGGCAGCACCGAGACCACCTTCTATGTGCTGGCGGTGTACTTTGGCGCCGTCGGCATACAGCGCGCCCGCCATGCGGTGCCCTGCGCGCTGCTGGCCGAGTTCTCGGGCGTGGTGGCCGCGATTGTGGTCTGCTACCAGTTCTTTGGCTGATGCCTGCAGCAGCCGCCTGCCCGGGCTGCAGGCGCATGCTGCTGAGGGATGTAGCTGCCGTCAGGCATCCGGCATGATCGCGTCGGCCCAGTCATAGAGGGTGCCCAGAATCTCTTCGGCGCGCTCATCAGCGGTTTCCTGCAGCTGGTCGATCTCGGCAAACATCTGCTCGGCCGTGCGCGCGCCGCCCCGCCCTTCCTGCAAGAAGGCGATGCGCAGCTCCAGCCAGCGCTGCTGCTCTTCGGGGTTCAGCGAATCGGGGAAATTGCGCGCGCGGTAGCGGAACAGCAACTCCTGCAGGCGCGCATCATCAAACCCAGGCTTGGCAACGGCCAGCTCCTGCGGGTGCATGGCGGTCAGCTGGGTCAGGCGGCGGCGGTCGGCCTGGCCGATGAAGCGGCCGTACAGATCCTGGTCCACATCCACGTCCTGCAGCGGCGGGCGCTCGAACACGGCGGCCCAGGTGGCACTCATATCGGGCAGATCGCGCGCAATCGCGGCATGGCGCAGGGCCTGGTCCATGTCGATCTGCCAGCGCTGTGCCTGCTCGGGGCTCAAGGTGCGCAGGCTGCTGACGACCATCGGCGACTTGTTCAGATGCACGGTCTTGATCGGCAGGCGCGTCATGCCTTCGGGCAGATCGGCCGCTGCGCTGAACATGCGCAGGCGCATCTCGTCGACCGACAGCTCTGCGAGGTGGCTCGGGTCCTGCGACAGGTCCCAGGCGATGATCTCGTTCTTGTTGGTCGGATGCTGGGCCAGCGGCCAGGCCACCGCAATGCAGCCACGCTCGACCCCGTACATGCCCGATACATGCAGAAAGGGCCGGGCCTGTGCAGCGGTGGCCGGCAGGGCCAGCTCCTGCATGACGCGGTCCTTCTTGTGCAGGCCCAGCGCAAAATCGAACAGGCGCGGCTGCAGGCGCTTGATAAGCCGGGCCAGGCCAATGGTGGCGCGCACGTCGCTGAGCGCATCATGCGCCGATTCATGCAGGATGCCGTTGGCGCGGGCCAGGTCTTCGAGCTTGAAGCTGACCGAGCCATCGTCCTTCCTGGGCCACTGGATGCCTTCGGGGCGCAGCGCATGGACCATGCGCACGACATCGAGCAGATCCCAACGGCCGCAGCCGTTCTGCCATTCGCGGGCATAGGGGTCGCGCAGGTTGCGCCACAGCAGGTAGCGCGTCACCTCGTCATCAAAGCGGATGGTGTTGTAGCCCACACCGATGGTGCCGGGACGGCCCAGCTCGCCCTCCACCACCGCTGCAAATGCGTACTCGGGCACGCCCTGCTCCAGGCAGTGCTGGGGCGTCAACCCGGTGATCAGGCTGGCTTGGGGGCTGGGCAGGTAGTCGAGCGCAGGCTGGCAGTACAGCATGACCGGCTCGCCAATCTCGTTGAGATCCATGTCCGTGCGGATGCCGGCAAACTGCGCGGGGCGGTCACGGCGCGGCACGGCGCCAAAGGTTTCATAGTCATGCCAGAAAAAGCTGGCAGAGGCGGACGGGGAATTCTGCATGCCCGCTAGTATGCCTGCTCTGGTAGCCAGCGCCGAGCAACCTGGGCGCGCAACTACAAGAGCGGTGAGAACAGGCGCGCAATCGAATCGCCCAGCCGCAGCAAAAAGCGCTGCTTGCGGCGCGTGGCCACCTGCTTGGAACGCATCAGATCGGTGTTGAACTGGTCCTGCAGCCGGGCATTGAGCTCCGGCCCGTAGCCAATCGCGCAGACCTCGTAGTTCAGGCGAAAGCTGCGGTTGTCGAAATTGGCGGTACCGATGATGGTCAGGTCGTCATCAACCACCAGGGTCTTGGAGTGCAGCATCCGGGCGCTGTATTCGTAGACCTTGGCGCCGGCGCTGATCAGCTCCTCGTAGTAGGAGCGGGCCGCAGCGGTCACAAAGATCGAATCGGATTTCTCCGGCACCAGCAGCCGCACATCGACGCCGCGCAGTGCGGCGCTGGTCAGCGCATACATCGCGGGCTCGGTTGGCACGAAGTATGGCGTGGTCAACCAGACCCGCACGGTCGCCGACTGGATGGCGGCCACATGGGCGCGGTGGATGGGCTCGGTGGGGTTGTCCGGGCCTGAACTGACCAGCTGCATCGCATGACTGCCATCGGGCATGTCGGGCAGCAGCAAGTCCAGGTTGGCCGGCATGTCCTGGGCAGACTTTTCCAGCGCATAGGCCCAGTCCTCCAAAAACGTCGTCTGCAGCCAGGTGACGATGGGGCCGGCCATGCGCAGGTGCACATCATGGTAGGCATGGGTATTGACGCGGCGGTCCTCTTCGTCGGTGATGTTGACGCCACCGGTAAAGCCGATCTGGCCATCGACCACCAGGATCTTGCGATGGCTGCGGAAGTTGATCACCGGCCGCAGGCGCCTGCCGATCCGTGTGGGGTGGAAGACCGCAAACTCGCCGCCAGCGGCCAGCAACGGCGCGACGAACTTGCGGTTGACCCGCTTGGAGCCCAGCGCATCGACCAGCATGCGCACCTTGACCCCCGCCTTGGCGCGCTCGACCAGCGCATCGCGCAGGCGTGTGCCGGTCTGGTCAGGCTCGAAAATATAGTATTCGAGGTGCACATGGTGGCGGGCCTGGGCGACATCCTCCAGAATGCGGTCAAACGTGGCTGCGCCGCCGCTGAGCAGCTCCACGCTCTCGGCCGACGTGATCGGGAAACCGCAGGTGGCTTCGACCAGCTTGACCATCTCGCGCAACTTGGTCGGCGCCTCGGGCTGGCCATCGCGGATGCGGCGCGTGGTCTCGCGCACATGGTTCTTGTTGCGGGCGCGCAGGCGTTTGATGCGCTGGCGCTTCATGCGCTGCGGACCGATGAAGTAGTAAACGATCAGCCCCACCACCGGCAGCGAGCCCATGGACAGCAGCCAGCCCAAGGTAGCCACGGGCGCGCGGCGCTGCATCAGAATCCAGATACCCACCACGCCGAGATAGATCGGCCAGATCACGGACAGCAACGCGACAATGTTTTCTTTGGTCAGATACTGAGATAACGACGCCACAGCACCGCGCTCCTGTTGATGGGACCGCTCAGTGTAGCCTGCCCCCGTGACGAACAGACGCAATAAAAAACAGCCGCAAGCGGCTGTTCTCGTTCTCTGGGTGGTGCGGGCCTCAATCGGCAGCGAGCTCTTCCTCTGGCTCGGCAGGCTCCTGCTTGGCACGCTCCTTCTTGGGCAGCGGCTGGATGTCCAGCAGCACCTCGGGCTTGTCGGCACTGCTGTCGTCCCAATCGACGCTCAGGCGTCCGCCTTCGGTCAGGCGTCCAAACAGCAGCTCGTCGGCCAGCGATCGGCGGATCGTGTCCTGGATCAGGCGCTGCATCGGACGTGCACCCATCAGCGGATCGAAACCGGTCTTGGCCAGGTGCTTGCGCAGCTTGTCGCTGAATGTGACCTCGACCTTCTTCTCGGCCAGTTGCTGCTCCAGCTGGAGCAGGAACTTGTCGACCACGCGCAGGATGACCTGCTCGTCCAGCGGCTTGAAGCTGACGATGGCATCCAGCCGGTTGCGGAACTCGGGCGTGAACAGGCGCTTGATGTCGCCCATCTCGTCGCCCGCCGCGCGCGGGTTGGTAAAGCCGATGACGGCCTTGTTCATCGTCTCGGCGCCCGCATTCGTGGTCATGATGATGATCACGTTGCGGAAGTCCGCCTTGCGTCCGTTGTTATCGGTCAAGGTGCCGTGGTCCATGACCTGCAGCAGCACATTGAAGATATCCGGATGCGCCTTCTCGATTTCGTCGAGCAGCAGCACCGCATGGGGCTTCTTCGTCACCGCCTCGGTGAGCAAACCACCCTGGTCAAAACCGACATAGCCGGGAGGCGCACCAATCAGGCGCGACACCGCATGGCGCTCCATGTACTCGGACATGTCAAAGCGGATCAAGTCGATGCCCAGGATATAGGCCAGCTGCTTGGCCGCTTCGGTCTTGCCCACGCCGGTCGGGCCGGAGAACAGGAAAGAGCCAATCGGCTTGTCCACCTTACCCAGACCGGAGCGGGACATCTTGACCGCCGACGCCAGCACTTCGAGTGCCTTGTCCTGGCCAAACACCACGCTCTTGAGGTCGCGCTCCAGGGTCTGCAGCTTGCCGCGGTCGTCATTGCTGACGTTGGCCGGCGGAATGCGGGCAATCTTGGCGACGATCTCTTCGATCTCGGTCTTGCCGATGGTTTTCTTGCGCTTCGAAGGCGCCAGAATGCGCTGCGCGGCACCGGCCTCATCGATCACGTCAATCGCCTTGTCGGGCAGATGGCGGTCATTGATGAACTTGGCCGACAGCTCAGCAGCTGCCTGCAAAGCGGCCACCGCGTACTTGACGTTGTGGTGCTCTTCAAAGCGCGACTTCAGGCCCTTCAGGATATCGATGGTTTCGGGCACGGTAGGCTCGACCACATCGACCTTCTGGAAGCGGCGCGACAGCGCTGCATCTTTTTCGAAGATGCCACGGTACTCGGTGAACGTGGTCGCACCAATGCACTTGAGCTGGCCGCTCGACAGCGCTGGCTTGAGCAGGTTCGACGCATCCAGCGTACCGCCCGAGGCAGCTCCGGCACCGATCAAGGTGTGGATCTCGTCGATGAACAGGATCGCATGCGGCTTGTCCTTCAGTGCCTTGAGCACGCCCTTGAGGCGCTGCTCAAAATCACCACGGTACTTGGTGCCCGCCAGCAGCGCGCCCATGTCCAGCGAGTAGACGGTGGCCTCGGCCAGCACCTCGGGCACATCTTCTTGCGTGATGCGCCATGCCAGGCCCTCGGCAATCGCCGTCTTGCCCACACCCGCCTCACCCACCAGCAGCGGGTTGTTCTTGCGGCGGCGGCACAGAATCTGGATCGTGCGCTCGACCTCGTACTGGCGGCCGATCAGCGGATCGATCTTGCCGTCCTTGGCCTGCTGGTTCAGGTTGACGGTGAACTGCTCCAGCGGCGAGGCCTTTTCAGCGCGCTCGGCGTTGTTGCTGCCGACCTCTTCCGCATCCGAGCTGGACTCGGACTTGGGCAGCTCGGGCGTGTCGTTCTTCTTGATGCCATGGGCGATGTAGTTGACCACGTCGAGGCGCGTGACACCCTGCTGGTGCAGGTAGTACACGGCATGCGAGTCCTTTTCGCCAAAAATGGCCACCAGCACATTGGCGCCGGTCACTTCCTTCTTGCCGTTGCCGGTGCTCTGCACATGCATGATGGCGCGCTGGATCACGCGCTGGAAACCGAGGGTGGGCTGGGTGTCCACCTCGTCTTCGCCAGCCACCTGCGGGGCATTGTCCTTGATGAAATTGGTCAACGACGCGCGCAGGTCGTCAATATTGGCAGAGCATGCGCGCAACACCTCGGAAGCACTTGGGTTATCCAGCAAGGCCAGTAGCAAGTGCTCCACGGTGATGAATTCGTGGCGCTGCTGCCTGGCTTCTACAAAAGCCATGTGCAAGCTGACTTCCAGTTCCTGAGCAATCATTTGAAACTCCTTTATTGCTTGCCAAATACACTCAACTTGCTTCTAGATGAGGACCATATTCCGTTATTCAACAGGCTCCGATACGGCTTGCAGCGGATGGCCTGCTCCGTTGGCGGCATCCATCACCTGTGCCACCTTGGTTTCAGCGATTTCATGCGAGTACACCCCGCAGACGCCTTTCCCATCCAGGTGGATCTTCAGCATGATCTGCGTGGCCGCCTCGCGGCTTTTGCCAAAAAAATGCTGCAGCACCTCAATCACAAACTCCATCGGCGTGAAATCATCATTGAGCATGACCACCTGGTACATCTTCGGTGGCTCCACACGCTGCGCGATGCGCTCCACAACCAGCGCACCCCCACCGTCCCCCGGTGGCTGGGGCGTTGCAGGCAGATTCGGCGAGGGAGGAACAACAGGTTTCGTGGCCATTGAGATCATTCTATAAGGCTAAATTTCCACATGCACAAAGATGGTGATGCTTTTATAAACTTCAATACGGCTGCGCCAGCAACCACTGGCGCAGCCGTATTGTCAGCCCCGGCAAAATCTTCCTAGACAGTGCTTTCGTAAACGATTTTGATGGCTTCGTGGCCTGCTTCCTGGGACCAGGCAGCCATCGCCTGGTCACTGGGGAAAAAGCGCGCGGCATCGCCCAGATTGAGCTCCACACCCGCCCTTGCCTCGCCCTGGCCACAGACCACGCCCAGGCGGATCTTGAGGCCGTGGCGCAGCACGCCCTCGTCGGTGTGCTCCTCGACTGCGGGAAACTCCTGAATCAGCCGCGCAACATCGGGCTGATGGCGGTCGGTGTTGACCAGCAGGTAGCGGCCAAAACGGGCGCGCGCATCGGCCAGACCCCAGACATGCTGGGCCTTGGCGCGCAGCCCGCCGCTGAAATGGTCCTGGCCGATGCGGGCGCTCAGAATGACGAATTCATCGTCCTTGAGCTGCTCCTTGTGGCGGTTCCAGGTGGCCTCGTCCAGCGATCCTTCGATGACACCGGTTTTGTCGTCGATCTTGAACAGCACCAGCTTGCCGCGCTGGCCGTTGATGACGCGCATGTCGCTGATGATGCCCGCCACCGTCTGGGGCTCGCGGCTGTCCTTGAGCTGGGAGATCGGCGTGCGCACGAACTGGCGCACCTCCAGCTCGACCTCGTCAAACAAATGGCCCGACAGGTAAAAGCCGATGGCGGTCTTCTCCTGCACCAGCCGCTCCTTGATGCCCCAGGGCAGCACATCGGCCAGTGGCGGCTCCTGCGTGCTCGATCCCACGGCGTCATCCCCCATCATGTCAAACAGGCCGCCCTGGTTGGCATTGGCATGGGTGGTGGCGGCAAATTCGAAGGCCACATCGACCGATTCGATCAGCGCGCGGCGGTTGAGCTGGATGCTGTCAAAGGCGCCGCCCTTGATCAGCGCTTCGACCGTGCGCTTGTTGAGCTTGCTGCGGTCCACGCGCAGGCAGAAGTCGAACAGGCTCTTGAACGGCCCCTTGGTATCGCCCTGGGGGCCCGTGCCCTTGCCTTCGCGCGCCGCCACAATGGCCTCGATGGCGGCCTGGCCGGTGCCCTTGATGGCGCCCAGGCCATAGCGGATCACCTTGTCGGTCACCGGCTCGAAGCGGTGGTGGCCGCGGTTCACGTCGGGCATCTCGAAGGTCATGCCCATCTTCAGCGCGTCTTCGTACAGCACCTTGAGCTTGTCGGTGTTGTCCATTTCCACGGTCATATTGCCGCAGTAGAACTCTGCCGTGTAGTGCACCTTGAGCCAACCGGTGTGGTAGGCCAGCAGCGAGTAGGCAGCGGCGTGCGACTTGTTGAAGCCGTAGCCCGCAAACTTCTCCATCAGGTCGAACACTTCGTCGGCCTTGGCCTCGTCGATGCCGATCTTGGAGGCCCCTTCGCGGAAGGTCGCGCGGTGCTGCACCATCTCCTCGACCTTTTTCTTGCCCATCGCGCGGCGCAGCAAGTCGGCGCCGCCCAGGCTGTAGCCGCCCAGCACCTGGGCCGTCTGCATCACCTGCTCCTGGTAGACCATGATGCCGTAGGTCTCGGACAGCACCTTCTCGACCAGCGGATGCGGATACTCCACCACTTCCTTGCCGTGCTTGCGCGCCACAAAGCTGGGGATCAGGTCCATCGGGCCCGGGCGGTAGAGCGCATTCAGCGCGATCAGGTCTTCCAGGCGGCTGGGCTTGGCCTCCTTCAGCATCTGCTGCATGCCGCGCGATTCAAACTGGAACACCGCTTCGGTCTTGCCGGCCGAGAATAGCTGGTAGGTGCGGGCGTCGTCGAGCGGGATCTCTTCGAACTTGAAGTTTTCCTGCCCCTTGTGGCGCTTGATGATGAACTCGCGCGCGATCTCCAGAATCGTCAACGTCGCCAGGCCCAGGAAGTCGAACTTGACCAGGCCCACGGCCTCGACGTCGTCCTTGTCATACATGGCCACCGCCGAGGTGCTGCCCGGCTGCTGGTAGAGCGGGCAAAAATCGGTCAGCTTGCCCGGGGCGATCACCACACCACCGGCGTGCATGCCGATGTTGCGGGTCATGCCTTCGAGCTTCTGGGCCATCTCGATCAGGGTCTTGACGTCCTCTTCCTTCTCGATGCGCTCGGCCAGGATCGGCTCTTCCTTGATCGCATAGGTGTACTTGTCGCCGTCCTTCGGAGGATTGGGCGGGTACTTCAAGGTCACATGCAGGCCCGGCTTGTTCGGGATCAGCTTGGAGATGCCATCGCAAAAGCCATAGCTCATGTCCAGCGCCCGGCCCACGTCGCGGATCGCCGCGCGCGCGGCCATCGTGCCGAAGGTCGCAATCTGGCTCACTGCATTGCGGCCGTACAGGTCCTTCACATAGTCGATCACCCGGTCGCGGTTGGCCTGGCAGAAGTCCACGTCAAAGTCGGGCATCGAGACGCGCTCTGGGTTCAGGAAGCGCTCGAACAGCAGGTTGTAGTGAATCGGGTCCAGATCGGTGATCTTCAGCACATAGGCCACCAGCGAACCGGCCCCCGATCCCCGGCCTGGTCCCACCGGGCAGCCATTGTTCTTGGCCCAGTTGATGAAGTCCGCCACGATCAGGAAGTAGCCGGGGAAACCCATCTTCAAGATGATGCCCAGCTCGAACTCCAGCCGCTCGACATACTTGGGCCGCTCGGCCTCGCGCTTGGCCTCGTTCGGGAACAGCAGTTGCAGGCGGTCCTCCAGCCCCTCGAATGAGGCCTGGCGGAAATACGCGTCGATCGGCATGCCATTGGGCGTGGGGAAATCGGGCAAAAAGTACTTGCCCAGCTGCAGGGTGACGCTGCAGCGGCGGGCGATCTCGGCCGTGTTGGCGATGGCGCTGGGCAGGTCGGCGAACAGGGCCTCCATCTCGGCAGCAGACTTCAGGTACTGGTCGCGGGTAAAGCGCTTGACGCGCTTCTTGTTGCCCAGGGTCTCGCCCTCGGCGATACAGACACGGGCCTCGTGCGATTCAAAATCGGCAGGCTTGGTGAACTGCACCGGGTGCGTGGCCACCACCGGCAGCTTGAGGTGCGCTGCCAGCGCCACGGCGGCGGCTACATGGCTTTCATCGTCAGCGCGGCCGGCGCGCTGCAGCTCGATGTAGAAACGGTGCGGGAACAGGCCCGCCAGGCGCAGTGCCACGCTGCGCGCCGTCTTTTCGTCCCCGCGCATCAGCGCCTGGCCGACGGGGCCGGCCTGGGCGCCCGACAGCAGGATCAGGCCGTCCGACAGCTCTTCCAGCCAGGCCCAGGTGCACTGCGGCTGCGCTTTGATGGTATCGGCCATCCAGATCCGCGCCAGCAGTTCCGACAGGTTCAGGTAGCCCTGCTGGCTCTGGATCAGCACGATGATGCGCGACAGCGGCCCGCCTGCCACCTCGGGCTCCAGGGTCAGCTCGGCGCCCAGAAGGGGTTTGACACCTGCACCCCGGCCCGCTTTGTAAAACTTGATGGCGCCGAACAGGCTGTTCAGGTCGGTCAGCGCCATCGCCGGCTGGCTATCACCCGCAGCAAACTTGATCAGATCGCCTACGCGATTGGTGCTGTCGATGATGGAAAACTCGGAATGGATGCGAAGGTGTACGAACATATCCCTGCATTGTAGGAAAGCCGCAGCACCGTCTGTGCAAACCATGGCATATCGGCGGCCGAATGTTACACAGCCCTACTGGCTGCAAGTCCGGCATGGTGTGCGCAGGCCCCGCGCCGATTACAATGGCCCAGATCAGAGGGCGCGGCACGGGCTGCCCCGCTGCGCGGCAGCCCTTGCGGCTGCTCGCAGTTCTTCAGCTTTCCGTCCATGGATTTCAAGCCAAAAATGCTGTTTGCGTACCCCAAATCGAAGGTTCCCGCTATCGCTTCCGTAGCACTTGCCGCTTTGCTGGCAGGCTGTTCATCGACCGATGTGGATCCCACCGCCGGCTGGAGCCCGAACAAGATTTATTCCGAAGCCCGCGACGAGGCCTCTTCGGGCTCGTTCGACAAGGCCATTCCGTTGTATGAAAAGCTGGAAGGCCGCGCTGCCGGCACCGCGATGGCGCAGCAAGCGCAGCTGGAGAAGGCCTATTCCCAGTACAAGAGCGGCGAGAAGGCCCAGGCCATCGCCACCTTGGACCGCTTCGTCAAGCTCCACCCCGCCAGCGAAGGGGTGGACTATGCGCTCTATCTGAAGGGCCTGGTCAACTTCAACGAGAACCTGGGTCTTTTCTCCTGGGTGTCCAAGCAGGACCTGTCCGAGCGCGACCAGAAGGCCGCCAAGGATTCGTTCGAGTCCTTCCGTGAGCTGACCACGCGCTTCCCCGAGTCCAAGTACACGCCCGATGCTGAAAAGCGCATGCGCTACATCGTGAACTCGCTGGCCCAGTACGAAGTGCATGTGGCCCGTTACTACTACGAGCGCGGCGCCTACGTGGCCGCGATCAACCGTGCCCAAAGCGCCATCGCCGACTACAAGGAAGTGCCCGCCCAGGAGGACGCGCTCTATATCCTGATGCTGTCCTACGAGCGCCTGAACATGGCCGACATGGCCGCTGACACCAAGCGCGTACTGGAAGCCAGCTACCCCAACACCCGCCTGTTGGCCAATGGTTTCCGCAAGGAAGACCGCCCCTGGTGGAAGATGTGGTGATGCAGCGCGCCTGATGCGCGTGTGCGTTGACAGCCAAGCGGCTGCTGCAAGTTACCAATTGCGGCAGCCGTTTTCTTATGGGCGGACCTCTTTTTCCGCCAACGCCCGCAAAAACGCAGGCAAAGCCGCGTCGTCCAGGCTGGGCAGCGGCGGCAACGCCGCCAGCAAGGCTGCGCCATAGCTGCGGCTGTGCAGGCGCTCGTCGGCGATCACCACCACACCCTCGTCGCTGGCAGAGCGGATCAGGCGCCCGACGCCCTGGCGCAGCTGCATGGCGGTCTGGGGCAGCACATAGCGCTCAAACGCATCCCGGCCCGCAGCGCGCAGCGTCTGTACCCGCGCCGCATGCAGCACATCATGGCGCGGCGGGAACGGCAGCTTGTCGATCACCAACAGCTGCAGCGCCTGGCCGGGCAGATCGACCCCTTCCCACAGGCCCAAGGTACCAACCAGCACCCGCCCGGTCTTGCTGCCGGGGGCCGTGCGCATGGTCTGCAGCAAGCGGCGCTTGGGCTGCTCGCCCTGCTGCAGCACGCTGATCGCCTGGCCCTGCAGGCCCTGGCGCAAGGCCTGGGCCAGGGCCTGCACGGCAGCCGTCGATGTGCACAGCACCATGCAGCGCCCGCCCAGCGTCTTGAGGTGTGGCAGCAGCCATTGCGCCAGCGCCTGCGCGCGCTCGGTGGCCGGTGCATCCGTGCCGGGCAGGCCCTGGGGCACCACCAGCCGGGCCTGCTGCGCCCAGTCAAAATGGCTGCGCAAACGCAGGCTCGCGAGCAAAGGCGCATCGCCGGCCTGGCTGCTGTCACTGCGCAAGCCCAGGCCCTGCGCAAACCAGGTCAGCGCATCGTCATCGCCCAACGTGGCCGAGGTGAACAGCCAGCGCTGCACCCCCTGGCCCAGCCAGCTGCTGGCCTGCACCTGGGGGCTCAGCGCCTGCAGCGCCTGCCACAGCCACAGCGGCGATTCCCGGAAGCCCTGGCGCCAGGCATAGCGTCCGTAGGCCTGCAGGTCGCCGGCAGGGCCGTCGCGTACCACAGCGGGCGAATCCCACCAGCGCACCAGATCCTTGGCGGCCCCCTGGGCCCACTGGCGCAAGGCCTGCAGCATCCCATCACCCTGGCCGGCCAGCTGGGCTACCACGGCCGCACTGCCGGCCACGCCTTGCAACGCAGCGACCAGGGCCGACAGCGCGTTGTGCAAATGGATGAGCGCCTGGCGGCTGGTGGCGCGGGCCGCCGCATCCGCGGGCGCCTCTGCCGGCCCCAGCGCCTGCTGCTCGGCATCCATCCACTGCGCCATGGCCTGCTGCACCTGCTGCTGCAGCGCTTGCCACGGCGCAAAGCCGCGCGCGTGCACGCGGGTTTCGCGCTCCACCGTCTGGAGGTAGTCGCGCATATCCCCCACATTCAGGCCCTTGGCCAGCACTTTCAGGCCAATGGCCTGCAGCTGGTGGGCCTCGTCCATCACCATGGTCTGCGCCAGCGGCACAAAGCCATGGCCCACCCCCAGCATCTGGCGGTGGCGCAGTTCGCTGAAAAACAGATGGTGGTTGATCACCAGGATGTCGGCCTGCGCGGCGCGGGCGCGGGCCTGGTTGGAGAAACAGCGCTCGAAGTGGCCGCAACGCTGGCCCAGGCATTCGTCATGGCTGGCCGTGATATGCGGCACCAGGCGGGGAAGGTGGCTGATGTCGTCCAGCTCGGACAGGTCACCGCCCTGGGTACTTTGCGCCCAGCGCTCCACCTGGGCCAGCGCGCCGGCATGCTGGCCTTGCAGCTTGCTGCGCGCCTGCTCCAGGCCATGCAGGCAGACATAGTTCTCCCGCCCCTTGAGCACCGCGACCTTGCGCTGCTGGCCCTGGTGCGCCAGCAGCGCCGGAATGTCGCGCTCCACCAGCTGGTCCTGCAGCGCCCGGGTTGCCGTGCTGACCACGAAGCGCTCCTGGCGGGCCAAGGCCGCTATCAGATAGGCATAGGTCTTGCCCGTGCCCGTGGGCGCCTCGATCGCCACCCGCTGGCCCTGGCCCCAGGCCGCCTCAATGGCCGCAATCATCTGCTCCTGCTGCGGGCGCAGGCGCAGCGGGGCATCACTGGCAAAGGCGGCGGACAAGGGCATCGATGGATCGGTTTCGGGGGCATGGCAGTCTAGCGCGTTCAGCGCCCTGCCTGGGCTGCCGGCCTGCAACGCCCCAGGCGTTGGTATACAAACATCGGTTGGCAGCGTAATCCCGCCCGCTTTGGCGGCCCGCCGGGCAATCTGTTCTATGATTCCCCTTCCCTTCAACGAGCTTGCATACGGCATACCCCTCCTCGCGCATGAGCCATAGCTACCGTCTCTCTGCCGCCACCGGCCTGCACAAAGGCGACCGTCCCTACCAGCAGGACCAGGTCATCATGCTCGCCCACCCGCGCGCCAAGGGTTGTGTACTGGCGGTGGTGGCCGATGGCATGGGTGGCCGCAGCGGCGGGCGTGCCGCGTCGGACCAGGTCATGCTGACAGCCAAGCAGGTGTTCGAGCGCTACTCGCCAGAGACGGACAGCGCCGAAGAAATGCTGGGCAACCTGGTGCTCGAGGCCCATTTGCTGATCCGCCTGGTGGCGATTGCCGCCGAGCAGGAGCCCCACAGCACGATTGCCGCCTTTCTGATCCTGCCCAACAGCGCCTGTGCTTGGGTGCACTCGGGCGATTCGCGCATCTACCACTTCCGCGATGGACAGCTGCTCTACCAGACCAGCGACCACTCCTATGTGCAGACCCTGGTCGACCAAGGGCAGCTGACGCTCGAAGAAGCGCGCTACCACCCGCAATCGAATATCTTGCTGCACTGCCTGGGCACTGCCGAAGACCCGCCGCTGATCCACCACCGCATTCCGATGCTCAAGCAAGGCGATGTGCTGCTGGCCTGCAGTGACGGCATCTGGCATTACTTCTCGCCCGACGAGCTCTCCTCCATCACGCGCCTGCTCTCGCCCCGTGAGGCCAGCCAGTTCCTGATCGAGCGCGCCCGCATGCGCGCCTCGGGCTCGGGCGACAATATGTCGCTGGCCATTGTCAAGGTCGAGCCCCTGCCGGCAGAAACGTCCCAGGCCGTCGTGCCCGGCAGCAAACGCGCCAAGGCCAAACCACCAGTGCGCAGCTGAAGCGCCGAGCTGGATACACCGCTTAAAAGCAAAAGCCTCGCAGCGGTGACCTGCGAGGCTTTTTGCTGGGGCGTGCTGGGCTTAGAAGCCGGGCATCACGGAACCCTTGAACTGGGTGTCGACAAACTTGCGGATCTCTTCGCTGTGGTAGGCCTTGACCAGCTTGGCCACCCAGGGCTGGTTCTTGTCGGCTTCGCGGATCACCAGAATGTTGACATAGGGGTTCTTGGCGCTCTCGAGGACGATCGCATCGGACTTGGGGTTCAAACCCGCCGAGATCGCGAAATTGGTGTTGATCGCAGCAGCATCCAGGTCGTCCAGCGAGCGCGGCAGCTGGGCGGCGTCCAGCTCGACAAAGCGCAGCTTCTTGGGGTTCTCGATCACATCGAGCGGCGTGGCCTTCAAGCCAGCGCTTTCCTTGAGCTTGATCAGACCATTGGCCTGCAGCAGCAGCAGCACGCGGCCGCCATTTGTCGGGTCATTAGGCAGACCGAAACGCGCGCCCTCTTTGAGCTCGTCGATCTTCTTGATCTTCTTGGAGTAGATGCCGATCGGGAAATTGACCGTATCGGCCGCCGCGACAAACTTGTAACCACGGTCCTTGATCTGGGCATCCAGATAAGGCTTGTGCTGGTAGCTGTTGGCATCGAGCTCGCCGGACTGCAGCGCGGCGTTGGGCTGGATATAGTCGCTGAACTCGATGACCTTGATCTTCAGGCCGTCTTTTTCGGCAATCTTCTTGACCTGCTCCATGATCTGGCCGTGGGGGCCGGCGGTCACGCCGATCTTGATTTCCTTGTCTTGTGCGACTGCGGCGCCAGAAACACCGACGGCCAAAGCCAGGGCCAGCACGGATTGCAGCAATGTACGTTTTTGCACGGGAGCGATACCTTTCAAATGCGATACCGAAATGTACGCCCGATTTTGCAACGCAACAAAGAACTTTTTGCCATTTGCTTACAACCTGCCCACCGCTGCCAAACCGCTGTCACTCCGGCCGCAGCGCGACATTGTTGAGCTTGTCCAGGCGCTCGGGCCAGTTGCCATTCCTGGCGTGCTGCTGCAGGATGCGGGTCCAGGCGACCCAGGCATCCCATTGCACGCGCTTGTCCCAGGCATTGCCCCATTGGCTGAAGCACTGCAGCGCGCTGTCGGCAGCGGCCAGCGCATCGGCATCACGCCCGGCGCTGAGGTAAAGCTGGGCCAGCACCATCTGCGGCTCGCCCACCCAGGGATTGAGCTGCACCGCCTGCTCCAGCACGCCGGTGGCCACATCCAGATCGGTCAGCGGCTGGTCCTGCTGGATCACCGACCAGTACAGCGACGCGGCCGCCGCATCGGCCGCCGCGCTCAGGCCCAGCGTGCAGTTGGCAAACACCGGCGGCGTGGGCAGCAGGCCCTGCAAGCCCGGGTGCTGCAAGGCCAGACCCAGGCTGGCAATCTGCGACAGCATGCGCCCGCTAGGCCGCATCGGGCCGGGCCAGAGCGAGGCCATCCAGTGCGCCTTTTGCGGGCGCTGGGGCACCTGCGGAAAGCTGGAGAAAATGTCATCCTGCCAGCTGAACCACTGCTCGATGGTGTCGGCCATGCTGACGATGATGAACGCCGCCACGGTATAGGGTTCGACGCGGCGTGGCGCGCCCTGGTGGTCCAGCAGCACGGCGCCATCGGGCTCGATGGCACCGGCCAGCACCTTCTGTACAAACTGGGCGCGCGAGAGAATACAGAACTCGTAGACCAGCTGCTCGGCCGGCTCGCCCACCAGCGCCGCGAGCTGGCTGCGCTCGCTGCTCGCATCGAACTTGACCAGGTCTACAAAGGCGTTGCCATAGACGCTGTGCAGCAGTCCCAGCAGTTTGACATCCTCGGGCTGCTGCCACAGCTGCAGCGTGCGCGTCACCCCCAGCAGATGGTGGCGAAAGGTGCCGGCCTTGTGCCAGTCCTGACCGACATCACGGGCCAGCACCACCGGCAAGGCGCGCGCCAGCGCCGGGTGGGCATGGATCCAGTTCTCGTCGAGCAAGGGCTTGGCCCGCAGCCATTGCGCCGGGTCCAGCGCCTGCAGCGGCAAGGCATGTGCGGTGGCAGTGGGCAAGGCGGCATTCATGGCGGTCTCCAAGGCGTGGGCAATGCTGCATTGTAGGCAGAGCCCACAGCGTGCAACGCCCTTGGGCGACAGCCGCCGCTGCCGATGAAAAAAGCCCATGCGCAGTGCACATGGGCTGGGGCCACCGTTTGGAGCAGCGGATTACTTGTGGCTCAGGCGGCGCACCGCCCAGTCACCCAGGCTTTGCACCAGCTGCACAAAGACGATCAGGATGACGACCACAGCCAGCATGATGTCCGGCAGGAAGCGCTGGTAACCATAGCGGATACCCAGGTCGCCCAGGCCGCCACCACCAATGGCCCCGGCCATCGCCGAGTAGCCAGTCAGCGAGACAAAGCTGATCGTCAGACCTGCGACGATGCCCGGCAGCGCCTCGGGCAGCAGCACCTTCCAGACGATTTGCCAGGAGGTCGCACCCATGGCTTGCGCGGCTTCGACCAGGCCATGGTCCACTTCACGCAGCGAGGTCTCCACCAGGCGGGCGATGAAAGGTGCTGCGGCCAGGGTCAGCGGCACAATGGCTGCGGCCGTGCCGATGGACGAGCCGGTGATGAAGCGGGTGAACGGGATGATCGCCACCAGCAAGATGATGAAGGGCGTGGAGCGCACGGCATTCACAAGCCAGCCGACGATCTTATTGGCGGCGCCGTTTTGCAGGATGCCGCCATGGTCCGTCAGGCGCAGGAACACACCCAGCGGAATGCCGATCAGCGCGCCGGCCACGCCGGATATGCCGACCATGATCAGCGTTTCCCACAACGAGGTGGCAAACAGCTGCAGCATCATTTCAGAAAAATTCTCAAACATCGATGACCTCTTTGCGGGTGTTAGGCGGCCGAGGCCTCGGTATTGACTTCCTGCACCATCACGCCCGAGGCGCGCAGCGCTTCCACTGCGGCGTTGAGCTGGGCCAGATCGCCGCTGGCGTAAACCGCCAGAAAGCCGAAGGTCTGGTCCTGGATCTCATCGACCTGGCCGTTGAGAATGCTCACATCCAGGCCAAAGTCACGGATCAGGCGCGAGAGAATGGGCTGGTAGGCCAGGTTGCCGGCATAGGACAGGCGCAGCAGCTTGCCCTGGCCGCTGGACAGCGCGCCATTGAGGCTGCGCACCCGGTCGATGACGCTGGCGGGCAGCTCCTGGGGCACGATCTCGTCGATCAGGCTCTTGGTGATGGGTTGCTGTGGGCGGGTGAAGACGTCGATGACTGAGCCCATCTCCACCACCTTGCCCGCCTCCATCACCGCCACGCGGTCGGCGATCTGCTTGACCACCTGCATCTGGTGCGTGATCAGCACCACGGTCAGGCCCATGTCCTTGTTGATCTGCTTGAGCAGGGCCAGCACCGAGCGGGTGGTTTCCGGGTCGAGCGCCGAGGTGGCCTCATCGCTCAGCAACACCTTGGGCTCGCTGGTCAAAGCGCGTGCAATGCCCACGCGCTGCTTCTGGCCGCCAGACAACTGCGCGGGGTAGCGGTCGCTCAGCGCCGCCAGGCCCACCAGGTCCAGCAACGGGTCCACGCGCTTTTTGATCGCGGCCTTGCCCATGCCGGCCAGCTCCAGTGGCAGCGCGGCGTTGTCAAACACCGTGCGGGACGACAGCAGGTTGAAGTGCTGGAACACCATGCCGATCTCACGGCGCGCGGCGCGCAGCTGCGCGTCGTCCATCGCCGTCAGTTCCTTGCCATTGACGACCACCTGGCCCGTGGTCGGGCGGTTGAGCAGGTTGATATTGCGCACCAGCGAGCTCTTGCCCGCCCCGCTGCGTCCGATGATGCCAAACACTTCACCAGCGGCAATGCTCAGATCGACACCGCGCAGTGCTTGGACCGGACCATTTTTGCCCGGATAGGTTTGGGTGATACCCCGTAGTTCAATCATTGGAATAAAGAAAGCGCCCTGCAGCTTGAAGCGGGCGCTTGAAAAACCGTGAATAGCCGTACTGTAAGCGATGCAACAGACAGCAGCAAAGAACGAAATTTTAGTTCTTTACAACCGCCGGTTATTTCAGCAGGTCATTTTTGATATCAAAAAGCAGATGGCTATCCGCCTTTTCCGCGGGATTCGCGCAGAATGCCAGCCACGGCGTCCGCCACTGCCTCACGGATGGTCGTGTCGATCTCCAGCTGCAGCGACGATTGCAGCAACGCCGTCTGCTGCTCCACCACCTTGAGCACCGCAGCCGACAGCCGCGTATCCAGGGTCTCCTGCACACGCCGCGTCACCCGGCGGGTGATGGCGTCTTCCAGCGCCTGGGCCGTTTCGGCAGCCGATTCAACCAGTTGGCTGGCGGCATCGGTCACCCCGGCGCCTTCGGCCCCTTGCGAGCTTTGCACATGGCCGGGTGCCGCCAGGCCCGCGCTGTCATCCACCACCGCCCCGGCCCCGGCCAGCAGCGCGGTGAACGGCGCTGGCGCCAAGGCTGGCACCAGGTCATGCGTGTCTGCACGCTCGCCTTGCACGGGTTCAGGCGCTGCCCAGCCCTGCGCGCCACTGCCCAGCGGCAGCGCCGCATCGGTCTGTTGCGCCCAGCCGCTGTAGGTCGGCAGATCAGCAATATCGTCAGCAGGCACCGGCGCTGCCCATGCGCCAGAGGCCGGTGCATCGGTATCGCGGCGCCTGCGCAACACGTCGACACTGGACGGTGTGCTGTCAGCCGCTGCGGCAGCGGCAGCGGCTGGCCCAGCGGGCACCCCCTGGGCCAGCGCGTCGGCCGCGTCCTGTGCGGCTTCCTCGGTCAGCGTGGGCACAAACTTCGGGGGAATGCGGGACTCGGTCATGGCTCAGTCCTCCGTCTTCATCACCAGATCGCGGCGCTCGATGTCGTACCCCATGGCCGCATAGGCGCGCCAGCGCGCCCGTGCCTGCTGCCGGTCCTGCTCATCGTCGGCGCTGACCACCTCGATCACCCGCTCGAAGCGGGTCACGTCGGCAGGCATCTGCGTGCCCAGGTTGAGCAGCACCCTGGTGTGCGGCAGGCTGCCCGCCAGATCGCTGACCAGCACCGTCGGCGAGCGCTGCAGCACATCCATCTCCGCGTCTCCCCGGCAGTGGGCCAGAAACTGGCTGGCACCGCCAAAGGACCACAGGGCCTCATCGAGCTGGGCTACCATGGCCGGCTCACCAAGGACCACCAGCGGAATGTCCATGCGCTGGAGCTTGCGCGCCAGCTTGCAGGCATAGGCCAGCTTGCTGGGCGCGTTGAAGTGAAACGCTACCGTCGTCGAGGTCGTCATAAGGCAGGCTGTGCTTACTGGGCGTCCGCCTTGTCAGCGCCGTCGATATTGACCGCCGCCTTGCCCGGCTTGTCCAGCACCACAGGCTTGTCTGTCTTGCTGGCCTTGGCAGGCTTGACGGTCTTGGCTTGCTCGGCAGGCGCTGCGCTCTGGGCGCTGCTCAGCAGGTACTGCAGCAGCAAGCCCACGGGGCGGCCCGTGGCGCCCTTCTTGGCGCCGCCGCGCCAGGCGGTGCCGGCAATGTCCAGATGCGCCCAGGCCATGGTGCCGACAAAGCGCTGCAGGAACTTGGCGGCCGTGATGGCCCCCGCCGGGCGGCCACCCACATTGGCCACATCGGCAAAGTTGGTCTTCAGGCCTTCGGCATATTCGTCATCCAGCGGCATGCGCCAGCAGTGGTCCTGCGCCTGGTCGCCGGCGGTCTGCAGCGCCTGGGCCAGTGCGTCGTTGTTCGAAAACAGGCCACTGCGCTGCGCACCCAGCGCGATCACGCAGGCTCCAGTCAAGGTGGCGATATCGACCACGGCGCTGGGCGAGAACCGCTGGGCATACGTCAGCGCGTCGCAGAGCACGAGGCGGCCTTCGGCATCGGTGTTCAGGATCTCAATGGTCTGGCCGCTCATGCTGGTGACCACATCACCGGGCTTGACAGCCGCGCCATCAGGCATGTTCTCGCAGGCGGGAATCAGGCCGACCACATTGATCTCGGGCTTCAACTCGGCCAGCGCACGGAAGGTGCCCAGCACGCTGGCGGCGCCGCCCATGTCGTACTTCATCTCGTCCATGTCGCCCGCAGGCTTGATCGAGATGCCGCCGGTATCAAAGGTGATGCCCTTGCCGACCAGCACCACCGGCTGGCTGTCCTTGTTGGCGCCGTGGTAGTGCAGCTCGATGAAGCGCAGCGGCTCCTTGGAGCCCTGGGCCACGGCCATGAATGAGCCCATGCCCAGTTTGGCCACGTCCTCGGGCTTGTGGATCTTGCACTTGATGCGTTTGTGATCAGCAGCCAGCGACTCAGCTGCCTCGGCCAGCAGCTTGGGGGTCGCGTAGTTGGCGGGGCGGTTCGCCCATTCGCGGGCAAAGGCCACGCCTTGCGCGGTGGCCTTGGCCACTTCAAACGCCTGGCCCAGCGCCGGGGCATTGGGCGCGCCCAGCACCACGGACTGGAGTCCCACCGCCTTGGCCGACGGCTTGGTGGTGCGGTAAAGATAGGTGCTGTCGGCCAGGCATTGCACGAGCGCGTGCAAAGCGGCGTCGGCCAACGGCTGGGCACTGACCACGGCAGCGCGCCCGATGCCCTCGCGCGTCAGCGGGCCAGAAACGGCCGCCAGCGCCTGGCGCACGGCCTGGGGCGAACCGTCGCCCACGCCCAACAGCAACAAATGGCGGGCTTCAATGGCGGGCACCGCATACATGGCCAGCAACTTGCCGGTTTTTGCCTCAAAATCACCATTTTTCTGCGCGTGCGCAATCAGGGTGGACAATGCATCACTGGTTTTGGGCTGCTTGTCGGCTACCAGCACGATCAGCAGATCGCCGGACTGCAATGCGGCCGAAGCCAAATCCAGAGTTTTGAGTTCAAAGTTCATAATCGGTGCTTTCCTTCTCGCCAATGTTATTCGATTCCTCGATCCGTAAAGAGCTATCCCGCAGCTTTGGCGCCACCTTGGTGGTGCTCGTGACTGTGGTGATGACGATGATGCTCATCAAAGTGCTGGGCCAGGCCTCGCGCGGCAGCGTCAACCCTTCCGATGTGTTGCTGGTGATGGGTTATACCGTGCTGGGCCAGCTGCCGACCATTTTGAGCCTCTGCCTGTTCATCGCCGTGGTGGCGACCTTGTCGCGCATGTACCGCGACAGCGAAATGGCCGTGTGGTTCAGCAGTGGGCAAAGCCTGGTCAGCTTTCTGCGTCCGCTGATGCGCTTTTCCTGGCCGATCATGGTGGTCATCGCCGTGCTGGCCCTGCTGGTATGGCCCTGGGCCAACCAGCAGATTGTGCAGCTTCGCGCCCAGTATGAACAGCGCGGCGACGTCGACCGCATCGCGCCAGGGGAATTCCAGGAATCGTCGGACGGCTCGCGCGTGTTCTTCATCGACCGCGATCGCAACTCGGACCTCGAAGCGAGCAATGTCTTCATCGTGACCAACGAGGAGAAGAAGGACACCGTCACCACCGCCAAGAGCGCACACCTGGAAGTGCAGGAGAATGCGCGCGTCGCCGTGCTCAATGATGGCCAGCGCGTCGAGAAGACCAAGGACAACCCCGGGCTGAAGGTCAGTGACTTCAAGGAATACGGCACCCGCATCGGCAGTGCTGCCACGATCGACCCCAATGACATGGGCGCCGTCAAGAACATCCCCACCCGCCAGCTGATGGCCAGTGAGGAGCCCCGCCTGCTGGGCGAGCTGGGCTACCGCCTGGGTCTGGCGATTGCCGCGCTCAACTTTGTCGTGCTGGGCCTGGCCATGGCCAGCGTCAACCCGCGGGCGGGCCGCAGCAGCAGCCTGGTGTTTGCGCTGTTTGCCTTCATCGTCTATTACAACCTCATGACCTTTGCCCAGAACTGGGTGTCTTCGGGCAAAGCCTCGCTGCCGCTCTCATTCGTTCTTATCCACGGCTTGACCGCCCTGCTCGCCTGGACCTTGCTGCTCAGCCGCAACCAGCAATTCTCGCTCCTGCAATGGGTACGCCGCAAGGGGAGCCGCGCATGAAGACCTTCCGCAAAATGATCTACCGGGACATCGCCGTGACTGTCGGCTTTGTCACCCTCGCGTTCCTGGCGCTGTTCTTTTTCTTTGACCTCGTCGACGAGTTCCGCTGGATCGGCACCGGCACCTATGAGCTCAAGGATGCGCTGTTGAGCGTGGCGCTCAACATCCCCAACCACATCTACGAGCTGCTTCCGATCACGGTGCTGATCGGCACGATCTTTGTGATGGCGCGCATGGCGCAGACCTCGGAGTTCACCATCCTGCGCACCAGCGGCCTGGGCCCCTGGCAGGCACTGGGCAGCCTGCTGAGCATTGGCCTGGCTTTCGTCGTGCTGACCTTTGCGATCGGCGACTATGTGGCGCCCGCCGGCGAGCAGGCGAGCCAGCTGGTGCGTGCCCAGCGCTTTGGCCAGCTGAGCACCGGCCGCACCGGCGCCTGGCTGCGCGAGAAGCGCGAGGACGGCATGGCCGCCATCAATGTGCGCGCCATCTCGCCCGAAGGCGATCTGCAGCGTGTGCGGGTCTACAGTTTCGATGACCAGGGCCGCATCCAGATGCAGCTGACCGCTGCCGGTGGCAAGTTTGGCACTGGCGTCTGGCAGTTGCACCACATCCAGGAGCAGCGTTACTACCTGGGCGACCAGCGCCAGGCGCGTGTCGAAGTCAAGAACCTGGAGACGATGGACTGGCCGACGTCCGTGACCAGCAGCATGGTGGCCGCCGCCGTGCTCAAGCCCGACCAGATGAGTACCTACGACCTTTTCCTCTACGTCAGCCACCTGCAGGCCAACGGCCAAAGTGCGCAGCGCTATGAGATCGAGCTGTGGCGCAAGGTGTTCTACCCCATCAGCTGCCTGGTGATGGTCGTGCTCGCCCTGCCCTTTGCCTACCTGCACTTCCGCTCGGGCGGCATCACCGGCTATGTGTTTGGCGGCGTGATGGCCGGCATCAGCTTCTTCCTGCTGAACAACGTGTTCGGCTTTGCCGGCAACCTGCAGAACTGGCACCCGATGCTGACTGCTGCTGCGCCGGGACTGATCTACTCGCTGCTGTCACTGGGCGCCTTCAGCTGGCTGGTGCTGCGAAGGTAGCGGGGCTTGGGAACCCTCTGCAAACTCCCTGCGTCGGACGAGGGTTCTGCAGAGGTTTTCCAGCCCCGCGATCAAGCCCCAGGGCGGAGTCCCCGTTCTGAAGAGCAAAGCCCTGCAGCATCGCTACTGCAGGGCTTTGCTAATTCTTGGCGATTACTCAAACTTCCGCTCAGGCATCGTCACGCGGCAGCGACAGCGCCGCCGCCATCTCGCGCATCAGATCGGTCTGGGAGATGATGCCCACCAGCTTGCCCTGCTGGTTGACGACCGGCACATGGTGCAGCTTGGCGCGCGAGAAGACCGCAATCAGGTCCACCATGCGGTCGTAGCTGCCTACCTGGGAGACCTCGGCCGTCATCAGGTCGCCCACCAGCTGGCCGGCGTCTTTCTTGCGCAGCACCCAGTGCTTGAGCTTGCTGCTGAACGCGGCCGGGGTGGCGGTCAGCGCATGGTTGAGCAGATCGGTGGCGGTGATGATGCCCACCACCCGCTGCGCAGCATCGACCACCGGCAAGGCCTTGACCCGGTGCTGCTGCATCAGCGACCAGGCATCCTTGATGCTGCTCTCCGGCCGCGTAGCATGCACTGGATGGGACATCACATCCTCGCAGCGCACATTGCCCAGCGTGCGCTTGAAGGCCGCCTGGCTAGCGCCCTGCAGCAGCGCTTCCAGATCGGCGCGGCTCACATCCAGCACGCCGTTGAACCGCGCCAGTGCTTCATCCAGATCGCCGCCCTCGATGTGTGCGCTGGACGCGCGCGATGGCTGCACTGCCTGCGGCTTCTGGCTGTGCTGGGGCGCGGGGTAGCGCTTGCCGGTCATCCGGTTGTAGGCGGTGGCCAGCAGCACCAGAACGACCAGGTTCAGCGCCACCGGGTTGAGCAGGATCGACACATCGTGCCAGCCCTGGATGGCCATCCACATGGCCAGCGCAGCGCCCGGCGGGTGCAGGCAACGCAGCACCACCATCACCATGATGGCAAGACCCACCGCCACCGCCGCAGCCAGCAGCGGATCGGGAAACACCAGCACTGCGACCCATCCCGCCAGCGCCGACAGCAGCGAGCCGCCAATCACCGGCCAGGGTTGCGCCATCGGGCTGGATGGCGTGCCTATCAGCAGCAAGGCGCTGGCCCCCATCGCGGCAAACAGCCAGGGGGTGTGGTCATGCTGGCCCCAGGTCTGGCTGGCCAGACCGGTCAGCCACAGCACCACCATCGCGCCCACCACCATGCGCGCCAGCTCCAGCCCGTTGACATGCGCGGCCGATGGCAGAAAGTTGCGCCACCACAGCTGCAGCCGCGCGCGGCGGCTGGTGGTGCCCGGCGAAAATCTGGGTGGCGATGGCGGACGTGCAGAAGACATGGCGCGGCAGAAGTCGAGATGAAGGCGGGAGGTCCGCCATCATAATCAGGCCCCGGACTACAGACCCAGCCGCTGCTGTCACCCCTGCTGGCGGCATCGTCATCGCCACCAGGCATTTGGCGACAAATTGTCAGCACATGACCGACAAAAGCTGCATTTCACAACGCAATTTGTCATTCGAACGACACAGTGTCGATAGAATCGGCGGTTTACTGTGACGGCCCTGACCATGCGCGATCGAATTGCTGTTTTGCCCCAATACCTGATGCCCAAGAAATGGATGACCGCGCTGGCCGGCTCATTGGCATCGGCGGAGCTGGGCGGCGCAACCACCAGCTTCATCCGCTGGTTTGTCGGCAAGTACCAGGTCAACATGGATGAGGCAGCGCAGCCCGATATCGCGCAGTACAAGAGCTTCAACGACTTCTTCACCCGGGAGCTGCGCCAAGGCGTGCGGCCGATGGCCCAGGCCGATCTGGTCTGCCCGGTCGACGGCGCCATCAGTCAGTGCGGCGCCATCGCACAGGACCAGATCTTCCAGGCCAAGGGCCACAGCTACAGCACCACGGCGTTGCTCGGCGGCGATGCACAGCTGGCCGCGCAGTTCACCAACGGCCAGTTCGCCACCATTTATCTGAGCCCCCGCGACTACCACCGCATCCATATGCCGTTGCGCGCCAAGCTGCAAAAGATGCTCTATGTTCCGGGTGATCTGTTTTCGGTGAACCCGGTCACCGCGCGTGGCGTGCCCGGCCTGTTTGCACGCAATGAGCGCGTGGTCTGCGTGTTTGAATCGCGCATCGGGCCTGTCGTCATGGTGCTGGTCGGCGCCACCATCGTGGGCAGCATGTACACGACCTGGCATGGCCAGGTGAATCCCCCGCGCTCGCGCAAGGTGCGCAGCTGGGACTACCAGACCCAGCCGATCGTCCTGGAGCAAGGCGATGAGATGGGCCGCTTTCTGCTGGGCTCGACCATCGTGCTGCTGCTGCCCGAAGGCAAGAGCACTTTCAACCCCGACTGGGCAGCGGCCAAGCCCGTGCGGCTGGGCGAGGCCATGGGTACGCTCAGCCGCTGATGCGGAGCGATCTGGTCCATATCCCACCAAGCCGCCGCCCAGGCGGCTTTGTTTTTCAGCCCACCAGCGGCAGCAACTGGCGCCGGCTGCAGAACACATGCGCCTGCCCGGTCACCGGATCGGTAAAGCGCAGCTCGCGTGCCAGCAGCTGCAAGGGCCGCGAGAAATCACCCTCTGGCGGATCATTGACATCGGGGTAGAAGGCATCGTTGCGGATCGGCAGCCCCAAGGCCGCCATGTGCACACGCAGCTGGTGGCGCTTGCCGCTGACGGGCTTGAGACCGTAGCGCGCCCAGGCGCCCTGCTGCTCCAGCAGCTCCATATGGCTGTGGCTGTTGGGCACGCCAGCCACCTCGTGCATCAGAAAAAAGCGCTGGCTCTCTTCCATGCGGCTGCGGTGCTCGCGCGGAAACACCAGGTCTGCCCGCCACGGCGCCACCGCCTCATAGGTCTTGTCCATCGCCCGGTCGCGGAACAAGGCCTGGTACTGGCCACGCGTGGCCGCATCCTTGGACAGCAGCAGCAGCCCGGCAGTGTCGCGGTCGATACGGTGCAGCGGGGAGAGATGGGCATTGCCGGTCGCATTCTTCAGCCGCACCAGCAATGAGTTCTGCACATACTTGCCGGTGGGCAGCACCGGCAGAAAATGCGGTTTGTCCACCAGCAGCAGGCGCTCGTCTTCGTACAGCACATCGGCATCGAAAGGGATGGGCAGCTCGCGCTCCACCTTGCGCCAGTAGTACACCCGCATGCCGGGTACAAAGGCCTGCACCGGCCCCAAGGTCCGGCGTGTTCCATCGACCACATCACCCGCCTGCATGCGCTCGCGCCACTGCGCAGCAGTGACCAGGGGCAGGCGCTGGGCCAGAAAATCCAGCAGCAGCCCGCCGCCGCGCGAAGGCAGCACCACGCAGCTGGGGCTCACGCCCTCGCGCATCCAGGTAGTCGGGTCGGTCTGTATCGTCATCTCGGAGGCGATTGTAGTCAACCCGAGCGAGGGTGGGCGGCCTGCGCGCGCGGCAACCTGGCAACGATCGTCCATATGCGCCCAGGGTCTTGCAGGCTGGGCACAATAGCGGCACTTCTAGGCGCCCGGGGCCGCCCTGCGCAGCCGCCTCTTTCGCAGCACTCCAAAAAATAACAGACCATGACTGCCAACGCATCGTCCGCCTCCAACCTCGCCCTCCATCCCGTCACTGCGCAAGAGCGTGTTTTCAACGGCTGGCATCTGGCCTCGCTGTGGTTCAGCCTGGGCGTGGGACTGCTGGTGATGCAGGTCGGCGCCTATCTGATGCCCGCGCTGTCCACGCAGCAGGCCCTGATGGCGATCATCGGCGGCTCGGTGGTGGGAGCGGGTCTGCTGGCCTGGGTGGGCAAGATCGGATGCGACACGGGGCTGTCGAGCGCCGCGCTGATCCACCATGTCTATGGCCGCCACTTTGCCAAGCTGCCGGTACTGCTCAATATCGTGCAACTGCTGGGCTGGGGTGCTTTCGAGCTGGTCGTGATGCGCGAATCCACGGTGGCCATTGGCCGCCAGGCCGGCGGCATGCAGGCGGCGTACTGGCCCTGGCTGGCGACCCTGCTCTGGGGCGGGCTGCTGGTGGCGCTGATGACCGGCTCCATGGTGCGGCTGGTGCGCCAGCTGATCTCGCGCATCGCGCTGCCGCTGGTGGTGCTGTCGCTGCTGTGGCTGAGCTGGCAGTTTGTGGGCATGGCAGTGCAGCAGGGCCTGCCTGCATTGTGGAGCCGTCCCGGCGCCGGCGGCATGGGCGTGATGCCCGCACTCGACCTGGTGGTGGCCATGCCCATTTCCTGGCTGCCGCTGGTGGCCGACTATGCCCGCTATGGGCGCAATGGCCGCAGCGCCATGGCCGGCACCTGGATCGGTTTTGGCATTGCCAATATCTGGTGCTATGCACTGGGCGTGCTGGTGGCCCTGGTGCTGCCCAGCACCGACCTGGTTGCCGCGTTGCTGCTGGCCCAGGGCGGCTTGATTGCGCTGTCGCTGGTGCTGCTCGATGAGGTGGACAATGCCTATGGCGATGCCTACTCGGGCGCAGTATCGGCCCACAGTCTGCTTCCGCGCTGGGGCGTGCGCGGCTGGGGCATTGCGATGGCTGTAGCCAGCACTGCGCTGGCCGTGGTGCTGCCGATGCACAGCCTCGAGCCCTTTTTGCTGATCCTCAGCTCCATCTTTGTGCCGCTGTTTGGCGTGATTCTGGGCCGCCTGTCCTGGGGTGGCTACCAGCCTGGCAATGCGCAGGCTGGCGTGCACCTGCTGCCCCTGGCGCTGTGGCTGGGTGGAATTGCGCTCTACCACGGCCTGGCCGCCTGGGCGCCGCAAGCGGGATCGGCCTTGCCCACCCTGGCGCTGACCTTTGTGCTGGCCTTTGCCACCCGCTCCAGGGCCTGAAAGCCTGGTCTGGCTAGGCAGAATCCTCGTCGAACAGCGAGGCCTCGAAGCTCGAGTTGACAAAACCGTCCGTCGACTCCAGCACGGCAGCCACCAGCTGCGCGCTCGCCTTGGCAGCACCCCGGTGCGCCTGCGCAAACTGCAGCGCTGCGCGGCGCATGCGGCTGTGGCTGGCCCTGTCGGTGGCAATGGCCACGGCCTGCTGCAGACCTTCGTCCATGCCTGGCACGCGCAGCCCGGCACCGGCTTGCACACTGCTGTCGGCCGCCTGCGCAAAGTTGAAGGTGTGCGGGCCCATCACCACCGGGCAGCCGCAGGCGGCCGCCTCGATCAGGTTCTGGCCGCCCAGAGGCGCAAAGCTGCCGCCCAGCATCGCCACATCGGCCAGACCGTAGTACAGCTGCATCTCGCCCATGCTGTCGCCCAGCCACACATCGGCAGGCTGCGGCCCCTCATGCCACTGGCTGCGTCGTGATACCTGCAAACCGGCACGCTGCAGCAGTTGCACAATCTCGTCAAAACGCTGCGGGTGGCGCGGCACCAGCAGCCATTGCACCTTCGCTGCCGCTTCCGGGCCGCTGCTGCGCAGCTGTGCCAGCGCCTGCAGCCACAGGGCCTCCTCGCCCTCCCGGCTGCTGGCCAGCATCACCACCGGCTTGCCTGCCGCCTGGTGCCAGGACTGGCCCTGGGCCAGTTGCGCCGCATCGGGTTCGACATCGAATTTGAGGTTGCCCAGCACGGCGGTGACCTCGGCCCCTGCGGCGCGCAGGCGTGCGGCATCGGCCTCGGTCTGCGCGATCACCGAGCGCAGGCTTTGGTAGGCCGGGCGCGCCAGCCAGGCCAGGCGCTGGGCACCGCGCAGCGATTTCTCGTTGAGCCGGGCATTGGCCAGCACCAGTGGCACATGCTCGCGCTGGCAGCCAGCAGCCAGGCCCGGCCACATCTCCGTCTCCATCAGAATGCCGATCGAGGGCCGGAAATGGCGCAAAAACGCGTTGACGCTGGCGCGGTCATCCCAGGGCTGCCAGACCTGGATATCGCCAGGCAGCAGCAGCTTTCGCCCCTCCTCACGGCCGGTGGCCGTGCCGTGGGTCAGCAGCAGGCGCAATGCGGGTATCTGCAGCCGCAACTCGCGCAGCAGGATGGCCGCAGCGCGGGTCTCGCCCAGCGATACCGCATGGATCCAGACCAGCGGCATCTCGGGCACCGCCCGGTAGCGCGGCAGATCGCCGTAATCGCCAAAACGCTGCTCCACCATCTGGGCGTAGCCGGGCTCCCGCACCGCGCGGCGCGCCAGCTTGCGCCGCACCAGCGGGCGGGCAAGCCGTGCCACCCAGCCGTAGAGCATCAGGCTCAGACCCATGGACTTGGCCGCGCCTTAGTGCGAGGCGCTGCCGACCACGGCATCGGGCTTGACCTTGAGCAGCAGCGCTTTCATCTCGTTCTGGATGCGGTGCAACGCTGCCTGCGTGTGGCCTTCAAAGCGCAGCACCAGCACCGGCGTGGTGTTGCTCGCACGGATCAGGCCAAAACCATCGGGCCAGTCCACCCGCAGCCCGTCAATCGTATTGATCTGGGCGTGTTCGCTGAACACATCGGCCGCCATCTCCTGCAGCTGGGCGCTGAGCTTGTGCGGTTCGCCCTCCTGGCATTCCACATTGAGCTCGGGCGTGCTGTAGCTGCTGGGCAGCGCATGCAGCAGTGCGCAAGGATTTTGCGCCTTGCTGAGGATCTCCAGCAGGCGGCAGCCGGCATAGGTGCCGTCGTCAAAGCCGTACCATCGCTCCTTGAAGAAGATATGGCCGCTCATCTCGCCGCCCAACGGCGCATTGGTCTCGCGCATGCGCGCCTTGATCAGCGAATGCCCGGTCTTGTACATCACCGGTTTGCCACCTGCGGCCTCGATGGCCGGCGCCAGGCGCTGCGAGCACTTGACGTCGTAGACGATCTCGCCACCAGGCACGCGCGAGAGCACGTCCTGGGCAAACAGCATCATCTGGCGGTCGGGGTAGATGTTCTGGCCATCCTTGGTCACGATGCCCAGGCGGTCGCCGTCGCCGTCAAAGGCCAGGCCGAGCTCGGCATCGCCGGTCTGCAGTGCCTCGATCAGGTCACGCAGGTTCTCGGGCTTGCTGGGGTCCGGATGGTGGTTGGGGAAATTGCCATCCACCTCGGAGAACAGCTCGGTCACCTCGCAGCCCAGCGCGCGGAAGATGCCCGGCGCGGTGGCACCGGCAATGCCGTTGCCGCTGTCCACGACAATTTTCATCGGGCGGGCCAGCTTGATGTCGGAGACGATGCGCTCGACGTAGGCTGCCGTCACATCCTCCTCGCGCAGCTTGCCGCCGCCCTGGAAGCGCCAGCATTCCTTTTCCATGATCTGGCGCAGCTTCTGGATCTCTTCGCCATAGATGGCGCGGCCGGCCAGCACCATCTTGAAGCCGTTGTAGTCCTTGGGGTTGTGGCTGCCGGTCACCTGGATGCCGCTGTGGCACAAGGTGCTGGCGGCAAAGTACAGCATGGGCGTGGTCACACGGCCCACATCGATCACCTCGATACCGGCCTCCACCAGGCCTTGCATCAGCGCGCGGCTCAAGGCATCGCCGGACAGCCGCCCGTCACGCCCCACCGCGACGACCAGCTCGCCAGCGGCAATCGCCTGCTGGCCAAATGCGCGGCCCAGCTTCAGTGCCACGCTCTCGTTGAGCGTGCTCGGCACGACGCCGCGGATGTCATAGGCTTTGAAGATTGTCGAAGAAATCGGCACAGAACTCACCTTGTTGTTGGCGCAGAACAGGCATGAAAAACGGCCTCCTGGAGAAGCCGCGCCATCACTGCGAGACAGCTATTGTAGGCACGCTCCGGGCCAGGGCCAGCCAGTTGCCCATTTGGCGGCCAGGGCGCAGCGCCGCCAGACCCGCCACCGGGCCCGCGCACAGGCGGATGGGCCGCGCCGCTGCGGCCCTTTCACTGCCCTTTGCACGGCACGCATCAATACACCGCAAGAATGTCACCAATGGCCAGCGCGGCGCCCGCTAGCATGCAGTCTGCCCTTGCGAGATCCTATGCGCCCCAACCCTTCCTCAGCGACTGCCTCCGCCCCTGGTCATTCCCACCTGTCGGCGGCGCCCAGCGCCAGCCGCTGGCTGCCCCCTTTTGTGCTGCTGGCGGTGCTGTGGGGCGCGTCCTTTCTTTTCATGCGCCTGGGCGCCTCGCAGTTCGGGGCGGTGCCTACCGCTGGCCTGCGTGTCATTCTGGCCGCGCTGTTCCTGCTGCCCGTGATGCTGATGCGTGGCGAATGGCCTGCGCTGCGCCAGCACTGGAAGCCAGTGTTGTTCTCCGGCATCATCAATTCGGCCATTCCGTTTTCACTGTTTGCCTACGCGGTGGTCTATATGCCCACCGGCATGGCCTCGGTGCTCAATGCCTGTGCTCCGCTGTTTGGGGCCTTGGTGGCCTGGCTCTGGCTGGGTGACCGCATCACCGGCCTGCGCGTCACCGGCCTGCTGATCGGGTTCACCGGCGTGGCCCTGCTCGCGCTGCATGACAAGCCGGCCACCGCAGGCGCTGCCAGCTGGAGCGCCTATGCCGCCATCGCCGCTTGCCTGTGTGCGTCGCTGAGCTATGGCGTGGCGGCCAGCTTTGCCAAGCGCTACCTGGTGGGCGTGCCGCCACTGGCCACGGCCACCGGCAGCATGATCGGTGCCAGCCTGTGCCTGCTGGTCCCCACGGTTGCGATGTGGCCCAGCCAGACGCCGTCCTGGACCTCCTGGCTGGCCGTTGCTGCCTTGGCGCTGCTGTGCACCAGCGTGGCCTACATCCTGTATTTCCAGATCATCCAGACCGCCGGGCCCAGCCGCGCGATTGCGGTCACCTTTCTGGCGCCGGTATTTGCGCTGGTCTATGGCAACTGGTTTCTGGCGGAGCCCATCACCGCCTGGATGCTGGGCTGCGGCGCCGTGGTGATTGGCGGCACCATGCTGTCTACGGGGCTGATTGGCCGCAAACAGCGCTGAGATCAGGCTTTCTTGTGCTCGTGCTTGCAATCGGCGCAGAGGCCCTGCAAGCGCAACTCGGTCTGCTCCGGTGCCAGCCCCTGCTCCTGCAGCACCTGCAGGTACTGCGCCATCGCCTGGTTGACCTGCGCCGTGGCCGCGTCGCCGGCTTGCTCGGCCAGGCTTTGTACCGAATGGCAGTCCGTGCATTCATAGCGCACCTGCAGCGGCTCCGGCGCGTCCGCACGCAGCGCATAGCGCGTCAGCCGCTCGGCATCAACGCTTTTGACCAGCTTGCCGGCAGCGGCCAGGCGATCGAGCAAGCGGTAGCTGGTGACCCGGTTGACCTCGACGCCCATCTTCTGCAGCCGCGCCTGCACCTCGGCCACGGACCATTGCACGCCCGGCTGGCCACCGACCAGAGCCAGCAAGGCCTTGGTAGCGCGCGTGGCACGCATGCCGGGCGGCAGGGACTGTACGCTCAAGGCGGCAGTGGCAGGGGATGGGGTACGGGCGGACATCGGTGGCGGGGCGGAATGGCTTTGATGCAATTGTGTTGCATTATGCCCATCGCCCGCGCCCAGCACCCACGCAGCGCTACTTCAACCAGTCTGCAAAACGGGTTTCCAGCTTGTCGACCTTGGGCGCCACCACATAGGTGCAATAGGGTTGGCGTGGGTTGTTGTCGAAATAGTCCTGGTGGTACGCCTCGGCATTCCAGAAGTGCTGCAGCGGCTCCACCTCGGTGACCACCGGCGCGCCCATCTGGCCGGAGGCATTGAGCTTGTCGACGAAGGCCTGGGCCTGGGCCAGCTGCTCGGGCGTGGTGGTGTAGATGCCACTGCGGTACTGCGGCCCCACGTCGTTGCCCTGGCGGTTCAACGTGGTCGGGTCATGCGTTGCAAAAAAGATGTGCAGCACCTTGTCCAGCGGCAGCACCTGCGGCTCAAAGCTCAGTTCCACGCATTCGGCATGGCCCGTCGTGCCGGTGCAGACCTGTTCGTAGCTGGGGTTGGCGATCTGGCCATTGGCATAGCCGCTGACGACCTTGACGACGCCCCGCACCCTCCCGAAAACCGCCTCGGTGCACCAAAAACAACCTCCGGCAAGATAGATTTTTTCCACGGGGGACTGGCTTTCACTGGACATGATGACTCCGGCAACATTAAGGCAAAACATCGGCTCCGGCGCTGAGAAGCAAGCCGTGAGACAGGACCATTTTTAACAGAGAAAAAGACAGCCTGATGCCAACGCTGGCTCTATATGTTTCAGGTCGTTCGCTTGACTTGTGGCGGGCAGCCGCCTACATTACTAACCCATTGGTCATTAACTGTTTGATTGCGCTGCCCACCGTGTCCACCCCGCCCTCTCCACCTGCTTTGGCCACGCCTGCGCCCCGCCGCAGCCGCCGCAAAGAGGCCCGGCCTGGCGAGCTGCTGGACGCGGCGCTGGACCTGTTTGTCAGCAAAGGCTATGCAGCCACCAAGGTCGAAGAAGTGGCCCGCCAGGCCGGTGTCTCCAAGGGCACGCTGTTTCTTTATTTCCCGAGCAAACAAGAGCTGTTCCAGGCGGTGGTGCGCCATGTGCTCAGCAGCCGCTTTGCCGAGTGGGATCTGGAGCTGGACACCTACCAGCACGACACGGCCACCTTGATCCATTACTGCTACGAGGTCTGGTGGCAGCGCATTGGCTCGACCAAGGCCTGTGGCCTGCCGCACCTGGTGATGGCAGAGGCGCATAACTTTCCCGAGATCGCGGCCTTCTACCGCCAGGAAGTGGTACTGCCCGGCAACCGCCTGATCGAGCGCGTGCTGCGCCGGGGCATGGAGCGCGGTGAGTTGGCCCCCATCGATCTGGACTATGGCGTGACCCTGGTGCTGGCCCCGCTGATCTTCTGTGCCAGCGTCAAAAGCACCGGCGGTATCTGCTTGCCCGATCCCGATTTTGATATCCCCCGCTTCTTGCAGATGCAGGCCGATGCGCTGATGCATGGCATGGGGCACCCGTCCAAGGGCAGTGCCCCATGAAGCGCATCCTGCCATGGCTGGCTGCCGCCGTGGTCGTCGCTCTGCTTGCCAGCGGGCTGTGGCGTGGCGTCAAAACCCAGCAGCAGCGCCAGCAAGCGCTGGCCCAGGCCGAACAGGCCAAGGCGCAGGCCGTCTACCAACTGGCCGCGAGCGACGCGATCACCGTGGCGCCGCAGACCCTGGTGCTGAGCCTGCCCATCAGCGGCACGGTGCAGGCGGTGCACTCCGCCACCATCAAGGCCCGCATCGCCGGTGAGCTGCAGCAGCTGCAGCTGCGCGAAGGCGACCCGGTGCGGGCCGGCGAGGTCATCGCACGCGTAGACAGCACCGAGAGCCAGGCCCGACTGGCGCAGGCCCAGCAGCAGGCCGATGCCGCCCGTGCGCAGCAAGATATCCAGCAGCGCCAGTACGACAACAACCGGGCGTTGGCCAACCAGGGTTTTATCTCGGCCACGGCGCTGGAATCGTCGCAGTCGCAGCTGCAGGCCGCGCAGGCCAACTACCAGGCAGCGCGCTCGGCGGCCGATGTGCTGCGCAAAAACCTGAGCGATACCGTGCTGCGCAGCCCCATCCAGGGCCAGGTGGCCCGCAAATGGGTCAGCAATGGTGAGAAGGTGGGTCCCGACGCCAGTGTGCTGGAGGTCGTCGACCTGCGTGAGCTGGAGCTGCAGGCCCAGATACCCGCCGCCGATTCGCTGCAACTGCGCCTGGGTCAGACGGCGCAGCTGCAGGTCGATGGCAGCGGCCAGACCATCAGCGCCCAGGTGGTGCGCATCAACCCCCAGGCCGATGCCAACAGCCGCAGCGTGACGGTGTACCTGCGCATTGCGCCGCCAGCCGCGCCCGCAGGCGCTGCAACACCAGCGCTGCGCCAGGGCCTGTACCTGCAAGGCCAACTGGCCACCGGCCAGGTGCAGACCCTTGCCGTGCCGCTGGCCGCCGTGCGCACGGACAAGCCCGAGCCCTATGTGCAGCTGCTCAGCCCCCAAGGCGAATCGGGCGAATCGCTGCGGGTGCAGCACCAGCCCGTGCTGCTGGGCACGCGCAGCCAGCGTGATGGCAAGACCTGGGTGGCCATCAGCCAGGGCTTGCAGGCGGGCCAGCGCATTCTGGGCGGCCAGGTGGGCCAGCTGCGCGAGGCCACGCCGGTGCGGCTGGCGCCCGAAGCCGTACCCGCCACACCCGCGTCGCCCGCGTCCTGATCCATGTGGTTCACCCGCCTCAGCCTGAACAACCCGGTGCTGGCCACGATGATGATGGCCGCACTGGTGGTGCTTGGCCTGTTTTCGCTGCAGCGCCTCAAGGTCGACCAGTTCCCCAACATCGATTTTCCGGTGGTTGTCATCACGGTGGACTATCCCGGCGCCGCGCCCGAGATCGTCGAGAGCGAAGTCACCAGGAAGATCGAGGAAGCCGTCAACGCGGTGGCCGGCATCAGCGCGCTCACCTCGCGCAGTTATGAGGGCACGGCCGTCATCATCATGGAGTTCCAGATCTATGTGGACGGGCGCCGGGCCGCCGAGGATGTGCGCGAGAAGATCGCCGCCGTGCGCCCCTTGCTGCGCGACGAGGTCAAAGACCCGCGCGTGATCCGCTTTGACCCGGCCGATGCCGCCGTCTGGTCAGTGGCGCTGCTGCCTGACCCCAGCCGGGGCACGCCGCCCAGCGCGATCGCGATGACCTCCTGGGCCGACCAGGTGCTCAAGAAGCGGCTGGAGAATGTGCGCGGCGTGGGTGCCGTGAGCCTGGTGGGCGGCACACCGCGCGAGATCAATGTCTACCTGAACCCGCAGCAGATGGAGGCGTTGTCCATCTCGGCCAGCGAAGTGGCCGACGCTGTGCGCCGCGAGAACCAGGACCTGCCGCTGGGCTCGGTGCGCTCGCGCGAGCAGGACCGGCTGGTGCAGATCGATTCGCGCATGAAGCGGCCCGAAGACTTCAACCAGATCATTGTGGCCCGCCGCAACGGCGCGCCCATCTACCTGCACCAGGTCGCCCGGGTGCAGGATGGCGCGCAGGAGCTCAAAAACCTGGCCTTGTACAACGGCACCCGCACCTTGCTGCTGTCGATCCAGAAATCGCAGGAGGAAAACACCATCGAGGTGGTGGACGGCCTGCGCCGCGCGGTGGCCGAAATCACGCCCGAGCTTCCGCCGGGCCTGCGGCTGGAGCCCATTGCCGATGCCTCCCGCCCGATCCGCGTGGCCGTGGACAATGTGCGCCAGACCCTGGTTGAAGGCGCCGTGCTCACCGTGCTAATCGTGTTTCTGTTCCTGCACTCCTGGCGCTCCACCGTCATCACCGGCCTGACCTTGCCGATCTCCATCATCGGCACCTTCTTCTTCATGTATGCCTTTGGCTTCACGATCAATATGGTGACCCTGATGGCGTTGTCGCTGTGCGTGGGCCTGCTGATCGATGACGCCATCGTCGTGCGGGAAAACATCGTGCGCCACCTGCAGATGGGCAAGTCCGCCTACCGTGCGGCGCTGGAGGGCACACAGGAGATCAGCCTGGCCGTCCTGGCCACCACGTTGTCGATCGTCGCCGTGTTTCTGCCCATCGGCTTCATGGGCGGCATCATCGGCAAGTTCTTCCATGAGTTTGGCCTGACCATCGTGGTCGCCGTGCTGCTGTCGATGTTTGTCAGCTTCACGCTGGATCCGATGCTCTCCAGCGTCTGGCATGACCCCAGCGTGCACCCCGGCGGCAAGCCTGCGCGCAACCGCTTCGCACGCGCGCTGGGGCGGGCACTGGCCGGCTTTGAGGCGGCGACCGAGCAGCTGAGCGCTGGCTACCAGCGCCTGCTGGCCTGGGCGCTGCGCCACCGCCTGGCCAGCCTGCTGGTGGCGCTGGCCATCTTCATCCTCAGCCTGCTGTTGCTGCCGCTGCTGGGTACCGAGTTTGTGCCGCGCGCCGATTTCTCCGAAACCCAGATCCGCTTCAACGTGCCGGTGGGCGCCTCGGTAGAGGCCACCGAAGCCCGCGCCCGCCAGGTCGAGGATGTGGTGCGCCGCAACCCGGCCGTGCGCTACACCCTGACGACGATCAACACCGGCAATGCCAATGGCAAGAACTACGCCAGCATGTATGTGCGCCTGGTGGACCGCAGCCAGCGCAGCCAGGATGTACAGCAAATATCGGCCAGCCTGCGCGCCGAACTCAACCAGATTGCCGGCATCCAGGTCACGCATGTGGGCCTGCTGGAGGCCGTGGGCGGCCAAAAGCAGGTGGAGTTCTCGCTGCAAGGCCCCGATCTGCGGGAGCTCGAGCGCCTGGCGCGCCAGGTGAGCGAGCGCCTGCAGCACATCCCTGGCCTGGTGGACCTGGACAGCAGCGTGCTCGAGCGCGAGCCCATTGTGCAGTTGCAGTTCAACCGCGATGCCGCATCCGATCTGGGCCTGCCGATGGGCCAGGTAGCCACCGCGCTGCGTACCTTGGTGGAAGGCGACACCGTCGGCAACTGGCGCGCCGGCGACAACCAGACCTATGACGTAAGGGTGCGCCTGGCACCCGAGGCGCGCGAGAACCCGCACATGCTTGCCCAGTTGCCGCTGACGGCGATGGGCGCCAATGGCCAGCCCCATACCGTGCGCCTGAGCCAGCTGGCGACCTTGACCGAAACCACCGGCCCCAGCCGCATCAACCGCCGGGCGATGAACCGCGAAGTCGCCTTCAATGCCAACGCCAACCAGCGCAGCGCTGGCGAGGTGGCGGCCGATATCCGCGCGGTGCTGGCGCAAACCACCTTCCCGCCCGGCTACCGCTACGAGTTTGCCGGCAGCACCAAGAACATGCAGGAATCGTTTGGCTATGCGCTGTCGGCGCTGGCCCTGGCGGTGATCTTTATTTACATGATCCTGGCCAGCCAGTTCCGCAGCTTTTTGCAGCCGCTGGCGCTGATGACCTCGCTGCCATTGACCTTGATTGGCGTGGTGCTCACATTGATGATGTTCGGCACGACCTTGTCGATGTTCTCGATCATCGGCGTCATCTTGCTGATGGGCCTGGTCACGAAAAATGCAATTTTGCTGGTGGACTTTGCGATACGGGCCCGCCAGCCGCAGTTGACAGAGGACGGCCAGACCGTGCCGGGTTTGCCGCGCGAGCAGGCGCTGCTGCTGGCCGCCCAGGTGCGGCTACGCCCGATCTTGATGACCACCCTGGCCATGGTGTTTGGCATGGTGCCACTGGCCTTTGCGATGAGCGAAGGCGCCGAGCAGCGCGCGCCACTGGGCCAGGCGGTCATCGGCGGGGTGATCACCTCGTCGCTGTTGACCCTGGTGGTGGTGCCGGTGGTCTACTGCTACCTCGATGATTTTGCGAAATGGGCCGCCCAAAAGTGGCGGCACCCCGCTATGGAACGCTAAGCGGCCTAAAATAGGGGGTTTTTTCTTGCCCCACCCCAACAAGCCAACCGGAGTCTGCAATGAGTTTGCCACTGAACATGTCCCCCAGCACGGATGATAAGTACCGCGCAGCACGCTACAACATGGTCGAGCAGCAGGTGCGCCCCTGGAGCCTGGGCGACGAACAGGTGCTGGAGCTGATCGGCACCTTGCGCCGCGAAGAGTTTGTGCCCGATGGCCTGCAGGACATGGCGTTCATGGATATCCAGCTGCCCTTGCTGGGTGATGACGGTGAAGAAGCCATCGCCAACGGCCACTGCATGCTGCCACCCCGCGTCGAAGCACGCGTGCTGCAGGACCTGAAGCTGCAAGCCCATGAAAACGTGCTGGAAATCGGCACCGGCTCGGGCTACATGGCAGCGCTGATGTCGCGCCTGGCCAAGCAGGTCACCTCGCTGGAGATCGAGCCTGCGCTGGTCGAGCTGGCCCGCGCCAACCTGCACCGCGCCCAGATCAAGAATGTCGATGTGGTGCTGGAAGACGGCTCCAACGCCCAGGCCATCGGCGGCAGCTATGACGTGATCGTGCTGAGCGGCTCGGTCTACGAAGTGCCGGCAGCGCTGCTCGACAAGCTCAAGGAAGGCGGCCGCCTGATCGCCTTCGTGGGCACCGAACCCATGATGCGCACCACCGTCTACACACGCACGCAAGGCAGGCTGACGATCAGCCAGCCCTGGGACACCGTGGTGGCCCGCCTCAAGGGCTTTGCCGAAGCACCCCGCTTCAAGTTCTGATGACCCCCGCAGCGCAGCCGGCCCACCGGGCCGCCGCGCTGCAGAAAGTGATGTATGGAGCAAATCCGCCCCGCGCAACTCGATGAATGGCTGGCCCAACACGCGGACCAGAACCCCCTGGTGCTTGATGTGCGCGAGCCCTGGGAGCTGCAGACCGCCTCGGTCAAGCCTGAAGGTTTCGAGCTGCTGAACATCCCGATGCAGCAGATTCCGGCGTCGCTGAACCTGCTCGATGAAGACCGCGCCATCGCTTGCCTCTGCCACCACGGCATGCGCAGCATGCAGGTTGCCGTGTTCCTGGAACGCCAGGGCTACACCCAGGTCAGCAACCTGACCGGCGGCATCGACCTCTGGACGGCCGAGCGCGACCCTTCGGTGCCCCGCTACTGACCACCGGTCATCGTCGTTTGCGGCACGGGGTGGGCAACCGCCCTTCACGTGCCAACCTTCTTACCACCACCTTCTGCACCATGCGCCAAGCCCCCGCCCTGCCCCGTCCGAGATCAATCTGTGCCGCAGCCGCTGCGGTGCTGCTGGGGCTGGCCCAGTTGCCCGTTCAGGCCCAGAGCCTTTTGCAGATGGTGGAGCAGGCCAGTGGCTATGACGCCCAGTGGCAATCGGCCCGCGCCAACCTGGATGCGGCCATCTCCCGGGGCGAGCAGGCACGCGCCGGCCTGCTGCCGCAGGTGGGGCTGCAGGCGCAGTCCCAGTACAGCCACACGGCCATCAGCAACCCCGAGTTGCGCCTGAATGGCCCCAACCACCAGATCGGCATTACCGCCAGCCAGCCGCTCTACCGCCCGGCCAACCGCATTGCGCTGGAGCAGGGCCGGCTGGGCGGCGATATCGCGCGGCTGCAGCTCGATGCCGCCAGCCAGGACCTGTTGGTGCGGGTAGCCCAGGCCTACTTCGACGTGCTGGCCGCGCAGGACAGCATGGTGTTCGTGCAGGCGCAAAAAGCCGCGGTCAAGGAGCAGCTGGCGGCCGCCAAGCGCAACTTCGATGTGGGCACGGCCACCATCACCGATTCGCGCGAAGCGGAGGCCCGCTATGATCTGGTGCGCGCCCAGGAAATCGCCGCTGAGAACGACCTCACCGTCAAACGCCTGGCGCTGGACAATGCGGTGGGCACGCCCGGCAACCAGCCCTGGCCGCTGAAGCAGCCGGTGCTGCTGCCGGTCACCATGCCCGACAATGTGCTGATGTGGGTGGACCAGGCCCAGAGCGAACAGCCGCAGATCCGCATTGCACAGCTGGCCACCAACAACGCCAGGCTGGACACGAAGAAGGCCGAAACCGGCCACCTGCCCACCGTCGACCTGCAAGCCACCGTGGGCCGCCAGCTCTACCCCAAGGGCAGCGTCACCATGCCCACCCATGGCTACAACGCCAACCAAGCCACCGTCGGTGTGGTGCTCAACGTGCCGTTGTTTGCCGGTTTTTCGGTGCAAAACCGGGTCAAGGAAACCCTGGCGCTGGAGACCAAGGCCGAGGCCGATCTGGACAACGCCCGCCGCACCGTGGCACAAAACGTGCGCAGTGCCTTCTTTGGCCTGCAGTCGAACGCCAGCCAGGTCAAGGCGCTGGAAGCAGCCGAGGCATCGAGCCAGCTTGCACTCGATGCCAACCTGACCGGCTACCAGGTGGGCGTGCGCATCAATATCGATGTGCTCAACGCCCAAAGCCAGCTCTACCAGACCAAGCGTGATCTGGCACTGGCCCGCTACAACACCTTGCTCGGCCAGCTCAAGCTCAAGCAGGCCGCCGGCACGCTGACGCTGAACGACATCGAGGTACTGGACCGCAGCATGCTGACCAGCGCAGCCCCCACTGCGGCGGCCACACCGGCCCTGCCGCTGCTGCCAGCACCCCAGCCCACAAGCCCACGCTAAAGCGCCAACCCGCCTTCGGCATGGGTCTGCGAACTGCTGCCATCAAGGCGCCGTGCCAAACAAGGCCGGCCGCGCGGCATCCGAGGGCAGCACACAGGCCACATCATGGGCGCAGCCCGGCACGGTGTAGAGAGGCTGCGGGCGCGGCGGTTGCAGCACCTGGTTGACATAGGCGGCATAGCCGTCACCCCGCTGGCGGCGAAACGGCCCTTGCAGCATGGCGGCACAGGATTTATCAAGTGCACCGTAGCTGGTGCCCTTGCCGGCGTGGTTGTCGAGTGCCCCTTCCAGGTAATGGATATCTGCCTGGCGGTAGCGCTCTCGGGCTTGGACGGCGTTCGAGCCCAGGTAGGACGGCAGCGCTTGGGTGCCGTACTTCCAGTGGTCATAGCCCGGGCAGGATTGCGCTTCAGGCACCTGCATGCGGTAGCTGCAACCCGCATCGCTGCAAGCGGCCCAGTCCACATCCCTGCCCGCGCGCTGGGGCTGCGGGCGCAGCGGATCAAAATACAGCCAGGTGCCAGGGTCGGCCACCACATAGCGCAGCGATACCCCGGCGGGCGGTTGCTGTGCAAAGCCGATGCTGCGCTGGAGCATTTGCCCACCAGCGGAAAAACCTGCCAACGTGATCTGGCGCACGCTGGGCCAGCGTTGATGGATATGAGCGATCAAGGCGTCCAGCGCGGCAATTGCGTTGATCGGGGTGTTGGCCGCACCGGGCTGGGAGTTTTGCGCGGCCAGCCAGCTGCCACAGGTCCACAGCGCATCTCCCGGCTCCGGCGCGGGAGTGCCCCGGGTGCGGCAGCGCTGGGCCTTGTCGCCGGCCACCTGGTAGAGCGGCGCAATGACCAGGGTGGTGTCCACGCGCCCTGCCCTGCGTGCAGCGTCCAGCGCAGCGTTGAAGCTGCGGTTGGCATCCCTCGGAAAGCCATGCATGATCAACAGCGCCGTTGGTGGCTCGCCGAATCCATCAGCCTTTTCGCCTTGTGGCGCCAGTGACGCATAGAAATGCATGCGCCCGGCCTGGCCTGGCAACGCAAAACCGTGGTAGCAGGCGTCTGATGCCTGTTCGGTACAAGTCTGCGGGGCGGATGGCGGGCTGGATGGCGGCCCAGAGGCCGCCCAGCCACTGCAGGCCAGCAAGGCGGCCAGGCCAACACCAGAAGCGAGCGTGCGAGCAGTCATGTCGGTACCGTTGAATGTCAAGACCTGCCATCGTAGGCCTTTGCAGCCCAGCGGTGCAGCATTGGGGCGGGATTTACCTGGCAGCGACAGGCCGGAGACCTGCACGACATGGTGGACGGCGGCGCAGCGCACAGAAAACAAAAAGCCTCTTGAACATCACATTCAAGAGGCTTGTTGATTGGTGGGTGATACATGGATCGAACATGTGACCCCTGCCGTGTGAAGGCAGTGCTC
>NZ_JBGTYN010000012.1:0-140058 GCF_041730275.1 Comamonas sp. SY3
GGCCTGATCCTTCGTTGCGCAGGCTTGCCGTACAGGCGTACTGTCTGCGCCTGCGCGCCTCGTCTCAGGACCTATCTCGGCGTTGGGGTGGTGGGGTTGGGCATTGCGCTTGCTTCTTGGGCCCGCTCCGGCAGACCGTTTGATCTCATGTGCTGGCGCTGTTTTGAGGTTTGGGCTGTTGGTCTTGCGGGGGCGCCGATATAGGGCCTGATCCTTCGTTGCGCAGGCTTGCCGTACAGGCGTACTGTCTGCGCCTGCGACGCCTCGTCTCAGGCCCTATCTCGGCGTTGGGGTTGTGGGGTGAGTATTGCGCTTGCTTCTTGGGCCCGCTCCGGCAGTCCGGGTGATTTCAGGGCTCGCCTTGGTTGATGGGACGGAGAGGAGTGGTTTCCGCTGCTTTCAATGCAAAAAGCGCCCGGGGTGTCCTCGGGCGCTTTGCTTGGGTTGCTGATTTCGCTTCTTATTTCTTTGCTTGGGCCAGCCACTTGGTGGCCAGTTGTACCCAGTACGTTGCGCCCAGGGGGATCAGGTCGTCGTTGAAGTCGTAGCTGGGGTTGTGCAAGGTGCAGGGGCCGCCGCCGTGGCCGATGGCGCGGTGGTCGCCTTCGCCGTTGGCGATGAAGCAGTAGGCGCCGGGCTTGGCTTCGAGCATGAAGGAGAAGTCTTCGGCGCCCATCGTGGGCTCTTGCGCCTTCACTTTATCGGCGCCCAGGATGTCGATCATCACCTGGCGGGCGAACTCGGCTTCGGGGACGCTGTTGACGGTGGCGGGGTAGTTGCGGTTGAAGTAGAACTCGCACTGCGCATTGTTCATCGCGCAGCAGCCTTCGGCCACCTGGCGCATGCGGGCTTCGATCAGGTCCAGCACTTCGGTGCGGAAGGTGCGCACCGTGCCTTGCAGCTCCACGCGGTCGGGGATCACGTTGTTGGCTTCGCCGCCGTGGATCATGGTCACGGAGATCACGCCGGTATCGAGCGGCTTCTTGTTGCGGGTGATGATGGTCTGGAAGGCCGTCACGATCTGGCAGGCGATGGGCACCGGATCATTGCCCATGTGCGGCATCGCGCCGTGGCCGCCCTTGCCGGTGATGGTGATCTTGAAGTCGTTGCTGGAGGCCATCACCGGGCCGGGGCTGACGGCCATGTTGCCGGCGGCCATGCCGGGCCAGTTGTGCATGCCGAAGACGGCCTGCATCGGGAATTTCTCGAACAGGCCGTCCTTGATCATCTCGCGCGCGCCGCCACCGCCTTCTTCGGCGGGTTGGAAGATCAGGTAGACGGTGCCGTCAAAATCGCGGAACTTGGAGAAGTGCTTGGCTGCGGCCAGCAGCATCGCGGTGTGGCCGTCATGGCCGCAGGCGTGCATCTTGCCAGCATGGCGGCTGGCGTGTTCAAAGGTGTTGGACTCCTGCATCGGCAGCGCATCGATATCGGCGCGCAGGCCCACGGCCTGGCCGCTGGCGCCGCCATCCTTGCCGTGCACGATGCCGACCACGCCGGTGGTGCCCAGGCCGCGGTGGATAGGAATGCCCCATTCCGTCAGCTTGGCTGCCACCAGATCGGCCGTGCGCACTTCCTCGAAGCACAGCTCCGGGTGGGCATGGATGTCCTTGCGGATCTGGGCAATGCTGGGCGCTTCGGCCACGATGGAATCAATCAGCTTCATGGGAAATCCTGTTGGCTACATGGGGATGTATCTGTCTGGCCGGTGCCGCTAGAGGCCAAGGCGTTGGCGCGCGGCGTGCCAAGCCCTCTATGGTGCAGCAAAGCAGGACACCCCTGCGCTGAAATGTCCTGGGAATAACCCTGGGCCTGGGCCCCGCTCGGCCACGTGCTGCAGGAGACCCCGGCCCCTGCCAACTGGCGCTACCATGTGCAGCACTCCATTCCCCCGACTCTGCGCCGGCCTCGGCGCCGCCCTTGCCATGACTACCACTGCTGCCGCCACCACCGTTCTGGGCGCCTGCCCCCATGACTGCCCCGATACCTGCTCACTGGTCACCACCGTGGTCGATGGCGTGGCGACCAAGGTCAGTGGCAATCCGCTGCATGCGCACACCGGCGGCGTGCTCTGCGCCAAGGTCAGCAAATACACCGAGCGCAGCTACCATGCGGACCGGGTGCTGCAGCCGATGAAGCGGGTCGGCCCCAAGGGCAGCGGCCAGTTCCAGCCGGTGAGCTGGGACGAGGCGCTAGCCGATATCAGCCAGCGGCTGCACCGCATTGCGCAGACCGATCCGCAGGCCATCCTGCCCTACAGCTATGCCGGCACGATGGGCCTGGTGCAGGGCGAGAGCATGGACCGGCGCTTTTTCCACCAGCTGGGCGCGTCGCTGCTGGACCGCACCATCTGCGCCAGCGCGGGCTCGGAAGCCTTGCTGCACACCTATGGCGGCAAGCTGGGCATGCGGGTGCAGTTTTTTGCCGAGAGCCAGCTGATCCTCATCTGGGGCAGCAACAGCATTGGCAGCAACCTGCATTTCTGGCGCTATGCGATGGAGGCCAAGCGCAACGGCGCCAAGCTGGTCTGCATCGATCCGCGCAAGAGCGAGACCGCCGACAAATGCCATGAACACCTGCAGCTGCTGCCCGGCACCGATGCGGCGCTGGCGCTGGCCTTGATGCATGAGCTGATCCGCAACGGCTGGCTCGACCACGACTACATTGCCCAGCACACCTTGGGCTGGGACGCGTTGAAGGCCCGCGCACTGCAGTGGACGCCCGAGCGCGCCGCCCAGGTCTGCGGGATCGATGCCGCGCAGATCCGTAGCCTGGCGCGCGATTACGGCACCACCGAGCGGGCGGCGATCCGCCTGAACTACGGCATGCAGCGTGTGCGCGGCGGCGGCAATGCCGTGCGCGCGGTCGCCTGCCTGCCCGCACTCACCGGCGCCTGGCGCCACCGCGCTGGCGGCCTGCTGCTGTCCAGTTCGTCATCGGCGCCGGCGCGCCGGGGGGCCCTGCAAATGCCGGCGCTGCTGGGCGCGCGCCAGCCCCGCACCGTCAACATGAGCACGATTGGCGATGCGCTGCTCCAGCCCGCCAGCGCCGGGTTCGGCCCGCAGATTGCTGCCCTGGTCTGCTACAACAGCAACCCGGTTGCGGTAGCCCCCGATTCAGCCAAGGTGGTCAAGGGCTTTGCCCGCGAGGACCTGTTCACCGTGGTGCTGGAGCACTTCATGACCGACACGGCCGACTATGCCGACTATGTGCTGCCCGCCACCAGCCAGCTGGAGCACTGGGACATCCACACCAGCTACGGCCACACCGATGTGCTGCTCAACCGCCCGGCCATTGCGCCGCTGGGCCAGGCGCGCAGCAATGCGCAGATCTTCCGCGACCTGGCCGCGCAGATGGCACGCTACGACAGCGCCTTTGCGGCGCCGCATTTTGCCGACAGCGACGAGGAGCTGTGCCGCCAGGCGGTGGACCCGACCCGCATCCCGTTCGAGCAGCTGCTGGCGCAGGGCTTTGTCGCGCAGAACCTGCCTGACGCCCCGTTTGCTAATGGCGGCTTTGCCACGCCCTCGGGCAAGTGCGAGTTCCACAGCGCGGCGCTGGAGGCCATGGGCATCAACCCCTTGCCCGACCACCTGCCCAACCATGAGCTGCCCACCGCCAGCCATCCGCTGGCGATGATCTCGCCACCGGCGCGCAACTTTCTCAACTCCACCTTTATCAATGTGCGCCAGCTGCGCAGTGCCGAAGAGCGCCCGATGCTGGAGATGCACCCCAGCGATGCGCAAAGCCGCCAGATTGAAGATGGCGATCTGGTGCGCGTCTTCAACGGCCGGGGCGAGCATGTCTGCCATGCCAGCATCAATGGCCGTGCCCGGCCCGGCGTCGTAGTGGGACTGGGGATCTGGTGGCGCAAGGATGGGCCCAATGGCACCAACGTCAACGAGCTGACCCACCAGCAGCTGACCGATATCGGACGTGCACCGTCCTTTTACGACTGTGCGGTGCAGGTCGAGCGCATGGCCACCGCCGGCATGGGCCACGGAGGTATCGCCGCATGAGCGCTGTAGAACAAGCCTTTTCGCGCAGCTATGCGCAAGCCCGCCAGCAGTTTCTGGAGTCCGCCGCCGCCGCTGGCCTGGCGCTGCAATCGCAGCCCCATCCGTTGACCGGGGTCGCAGGCGAAGCGCTGGCCATGGATGTGGCCCGGGATGGCGCGATGGATGCCGACCAGCTGCTGATCCTCAGCAGCGCCTGCCATGGCATCGAGGGCTACTGCGGCAGCGGCGTGCAGGTCTATGCGCTGCGCGATGCCGAGTGGCTGGACAAGGTGCGCAGCGCCGGTGTGGCCGTGCTCTATGTGCATGCGCTCAACCCCCATGGCTTTTCCTACGGCCGGCGCGTGACCCAGGAGAACGTGGACCTGAACCGCAACTTTGTCGATTTCTCCCAACCGCTGCCGGGCAACCCGGCCTACGACCAGTTGCACGAGGTGATTGTGCCGGCCCACTGGCCGCCGACGGCCGCGGTGCAGCAGGCGATGCAGGACTTCATCGATGCGCACGGCCTCAAGGCCTGGCAGGCGGCGGTGGCCCAGGGCCAGTACCGCCATCCGCAAGGGGTGTTCTTTGGCGGCCAGGCGCCGACCCGGAGCAACCAAACCCTGCGCCAGGTGCTGCGCCAGCACGGCCAGGCCGCGCGCCAGATCGCCTGGATCGATGTGCACACCGGGCTGGGCCCCAATGGCTATGGCGAGCGCATCTTCACGGGCCCGCCCGGTGATGGGGCCATGCTGGCGCGGGCGCGCCGCTGGTGGGATGGGGCAGGCGCGACGCCGGTCACGTCGCTGGACGATGGCAGCTCCTCATCGCCGCCTTTGACCGGCCTGCTCTGGAACAGCGTGGCGCAAGAATGCCCGCAGGCCACATTTACCGGCATGGCGTTGGAGTACGGCGTGCTGCCGGTGCACGCTACCTTGGATGCGCTGCGCGCCGACCACTGGCTGCACCAGCACCCCGAGGCACCGGCCGCCCAGCAGGCTGCCATCCACCAGCAGATGCGCGAAGCCTTCTATGACGAGAGCGTGGCCTGGAAAGCGCAGATCATCAGCCAGGCGCGCCAGGCGCTGTTCCAGACGGTGGATGGGCTCCGCAGCGAAGCGCGCTGACGTCTAAGCCCGCGCCCCCTGCAGCGCGACCTGCTGGCAGCCCCAGTGGTGCAGGCATTCGCGCAGCAGAATCAATAGCGCAGCCTGCGCCGGCGTCAGCTGCAGGCCGCTGTGGCTGCCGCCCATCATGTGGTGGGCATAGCGGTTAAAGAGCTGCTCGACGGCGTCGGTGGTCTGCAGCGGGGCTTGCGGATCCGGCAGCTGCGCGGCCAGGGCCGCCATGTCCGGCGCGCTGCACAGCAAAGCCAGCTGGGGGCCGGGCGCTGGCCAACTGCGGGTCAGCGGCATGATCTGGTCTTCCACCAACTCGATCACCTGTTCCACCTGGCCAGCGCCGGTGGACGCGCGGCTCAGGTACTGTGTTGCCAATTGGCCATAGCCCAACGGCAGATCGTGTCGGATAGGCGACGCCTGTTGCGCGGTCAAACGCCACACCTGGCAAGCACCGGGATCGGCCTGCAACACCACCCAGTCCTGGTTCGGGTAGCGGGCCTGCAAAGCAGGCAGATCCAGCAAGGCTGCGGGCTGCAAGCGATCGGAAGAGGGGACAGGCGGGGATGTGGGCATGGGCAGGGAGCAATGCTAGCGCGTCTGCTGCGCAGGTGCTGGCGGCATCCCTATAGATATGTTGTTAGTAGGTGTGTCAGACAACGGCTATTGACCTTGCGGACCGGCGCCACACAATAACCGCTATGAATATCCTGCATTCCAAGCTCGAAGAAAAGCTGGCGGGTTTGCCAGTGTCGGTTGCCATCTCCCTGCCGCAGGGCGGATGGATCGGTCCGCCGGACCAGGCGCAGGTACGCATTCGCTGCCACAACGCGGCGGCACTGGCCTCGCTGGCGGCTGGCGATGTCGGGGTGGTGGGCGCGGCCATCGTCGAGGGCCACGTGGATATCGAAGGCACGATGCGCGATGCGATGGCCGCTGCGGTGGCGCTGATGCCCTCGGACCCGGTGGCGGCGCGTTCCACCTGGTGGAGCCGGCTGTTGGCGCGCTCGCGTTCGGCGGCGCTCCATACCTTGACCAAGGATTCCGAGCAGATCCAGTTCCACTACGACGTCTCGGACGATTTCTACGGTCTGTGGCTGGATCCGCGCCGCGTCTACTCTTGTGCCTACTATGCCGAGCATGGCTACAGCCTGGCCCAGGCGCAGGAGGCCAAGCTGGACCTGATCTGCCGCAAGCTGCGGCTGCAGCCAGGCGAGCGCTTTCTGGATGTGGGAGCGGGCTGGGGCGGCCTGCTGCTGTGGGCTGCCGAGCACTATGGCATCGAGGGCACCGGCATCACCTTGTCCAAAAACCAGCATGCCTATGTCAACCAGTTGATCGAACAAAAAGGCCTGCAGGGCCGGGTCAAGATGCTGCTGACCGACTACCGCCAGCTGCGCGTGGACCAGCCTTTTGACAAGCTCGCCTCGGTGGGCATGTTCGAGCATGTGGGCCGCGCCCATATGCACGAGTACTTCACGGTGCTCAAGCGCCTGGTCAAACCCGGTGGCCTGCTGATGAACCACGGCATCACCGCTGGCGGCACCGACAACGAGCAGCTGGGCGCCGGCATGGGCGATTTCATCGAGAAATACATCTTCCCCGGCGGCGAGCTGATCCATGTCAGCGCCGTGCTCGAAGAGATGGCCCACGCGGGCTGGGAGATGGTGGACACCGACAACCTGCGCCCGCATTACGCCAAGACCTTGTGGGCCTGGTCCGATGCCCTGGAGGCGCAGCTGGACGAGGCGCTGGCGATCCTCGCGCAAAAGGGCGACCCCGCGCAGGCCGCCAAGACCCTGCGCGCCTACCGCCTCTACCTGGCCGGCTGCGCCACGGGGTTTGAGCATGGCTGGGTGGCGCTGCACCAGATGCTGGCTGTCATGCCCGATGGGTCGATGACGACAGGCACCATGCCTGGTGCACAATCACAATACCCGTTCACCCGGGACTATATGTATCGATAAGGAGAGCGCCGTGCTATTCAAATTCAAATCACAGGCCACTGCAGACATGATCATGCTGGAGCCTGATGCCCGCAAGGTGCTGCAGATCATCGGCAAGGACGCCTCGCCACGCGGCATCATCACCACGGACCAGATTCCCCAGGCGATTGCCGCATTGCAGGCCGCCGTGGCTGCCGAAGACGAACGCGCCCAGGCAGCCAAGACGCAGGACCTGGACCAGGACCCCGAAGACGCCGACGGCCAGGATGTGAAGGCCAGCGTCGGCCTCAAGCAGCGGGCGGTGCCCTTTATCGAGATGCTGCGCCGCAGTGCGGCCGAGCAGGCCGATGTGGTCTGGGGCGGCTGACCGCCCAGCAAGCGTCTGATCCAACGCAAAAAGACTGCCGAGGCAGTCTTTTTGCGTTGAACAGGTTCTGAGGTGTCGCGCGATCAGTCGGCGAAGGTGCCGGCCGCCTTGATGATCGGCGTCCACTTGGCGATCTCAGCCTGCACAAAGGCCTTGTGGCCTTCGGGCGTGATGCGCTGGTCGTTGGCCACGACGGCGCTCAGGTTCTCCGACTTCTTGATGAACTCGGGGTCCTTCAAGGCCACCTTCAGCGCGTCGTTGACCTTCTTCAGGATGTCGGGTGGCGTGCCCTTGGGGGCGTACAGGCCGTGCCAGATCGTCACTTCAAAGCCCTTGAGGCCTTCTTCCTGCAGGGTCGGCAGGTCCTTCAGCGATGGCGTGGTCAGGCGCTTGCTGGTGGTCACGGCATAGGCCTTGACCTTCTTGCCTTCGATCTGGCCGGTGGTGTTCGTGGTCTGGTCGCACAGCACATCGACCTGGTTGCCCATCAGGTCGGCAATCGCCGGTGCGGCGCCCTTGTACGGCACGGCGGTCAGAGGGATCTTCAGGGTGCTTTGCAGCAGCAGGCCGCACAGGTGCGAGGCGGAACCAATACCTGCATTGGCCAGGTTGACCTTGTCCTTTTCCTTGTTCAGGTAGGCAGCCAGTTCCTTGTAGTTGTTCGGTGCCAAGGTGGGCTTGCCGATCAGGGTCATCGGCACGTCGTTGATGATGCCCAGGTACTCGAAGTCCTTGGTCACATCGAAGGACAGCTTGCGGTACAGGATAGGGGCGGTGGCCACACCGATGTGGTTGAGCAGCAAGGTGTAGCCGTCGGGCTTGGCACGTGCGGCCTTGGCCATGCCGATGGTGCTGCCCGCGCCGTCGGCGTTGTCGATGACCACGGTCACGCCATTGAGAGGCTTGCGCAGTGCCTCGCCCAGATCGCGTGCGACGCGGTCGGTGGGGCCGCCTGCCGTGAAGGGCACGACGATGGTGATGGGCTTGTTGGGGTAGGAGGCGTCGGCATAGGCGCCGGTCGCGGTGGCGGCCGCCAGGGCCAGCGCAGTCCATTGCATCATCTTGTTCATAACGGCTTGTCTCTCTTGAAGGGAAAAAGAGTGCCATCCTACCGAGATCAGGCAGGGGTTTTTTCTAAGGTAAACCCTTGTTTTTCCTGAGTGTTTATCGTTTTTGGCCAGGCGCTTTTCCCGGAACTTAAAGCCAAATGGCCGCCGGGGTCAACGATGGTTTGCGATAGATGCTATCAATATTGATAGTTGAAATGTCGTTAGCCGTCGGCGAAATGTCGTGCAGCCAGAGGCAGTGATGGACATTTATTTGCGCTGGCGCAAGCGGCAGGCGCCTTTGGGCGCCACGCCAGACCGCTGCAATATCCGTAGCTTTTCTATGGCTTACACGAAGCTTACGCAGCCAGGGAGCCGCTGGCGATGGCCGCTGCCGCTGCCCGGGTCTCCACGCCCAGCTTCTCAAACACATGCTCCAGGTGCTTGTTCACCGTGCGCGGGCTCATGCCCAGGATCTGTGCAATGTCCCGGTTGGTCTTGCCCTTGGCCAGCCAGCCCAGCACCTCGGTCTCACGCGGAGTCAGCGACGCATCCTGCAGGCGCTGGGTGCTGGCACGCAGGTTGTCGGTGCCCACGCGCAGCACCAGCATGCGCTCGCCAATGCCCACCTCGCCCACCGGCTGGGCCAGCAGGCTGCTGCCGCCCAGCGGGTGCTGGGCCGTCGTATCCCAGGCCGATTGCAGCCAGGCCGTTGCCGCCGCTGTGCTGGCGCCAAAGGCCTGCTCCAGCCACAGTGCCGCCTGCGGCGAGCGCCAGGCGATGCGGCCCTGGCGGTCCAGCACCACCACCCCCATGCCCGCCACATCCACCGCCGCCTGGGCCATGCGGCCCACATGGGCGTTGTGCATATGGCGGGCCAGCCGCGCCAGCACCTCGGGCAGCTTCAGCGGTTTGACGACATAGTCCACGCCGCCGCAGGCAAAGCCTTCGACGATATGGTCGGTCTCGGACAGCCCGGTCATGAAGATCACCGGCACATGGGCCCAGGCCGGGTCGGCCTTGATCCTGCGGCACAGCGAGAAGCCGGTCTCGCCGGGCATCACGCAGTCCAGCAGCACCGCATCGGGCGTCGCGATCTCCAGGCGTTCCAGCGCCTCGGCCGCATTGCGGGCCACCAGCACCGTGTAGTCCTGCTGGCTCAGCGCTTCGCAGAGGAAGCCGAGGGTCTCGATGGCATCGTCGACCACCAGGACGACGCCGGCATGGGGTGTGTGATGAGGCATGGCTAGGTATCGGGCGAGGACGCCGCGAGGCTTTCCAGGATGAACGGGAAATCGAAACGCTGGGCAGCGGCATCGAGCGCCTGCAGCGCATCGCGGCAATCGGGATGGCTGGCCTGGGCCGCCGCCAGCAGCTTGCGCAGGCCGGCGCCATCGCCAAAGCGTGCCAGCCGCGTGATGTCCGATTGCAGCTCGGGCGGCAGCGGGCCAGGCTGCGGGGCGGAGGCCAGTGCCGCCGGGGGAGGGGATACGGCCTTGTCCTCCAGCCACTCCAGCTTCAGCAGCCAGGCCAGGCTGTCCATCAGCTCGGACTCCAGCACCGGCTTGCCGACAAAGGCCTGGCAGCCGGCACGCTCGAGCTGCTCGGGCTGGTTCTCGAACAGGTCGGCCGAGACGATGATGATCGGCAGATGGGCGGCGCTGTACTGCTGGCGCACCAGCGCAGCGGTCTGCCAGCCGCTCAGGTCATCCATGCTCAGGTCCAGCAGGATGGCATCGGGCGGCGCATCGCGGATGATCTCCAGACACTCGTGGCCGCTGGCCGCTTCGAGCACGGTAAAGCCCAGCGGAATCAGCACCCCGGCGATCAGTTGGCGGTGGATGGGCTGGTCATCGACGACCAGCAGCGTTCTGCGCGGGCCCTGGTAGCCGCCGATGAAGGGGCGGGCCTGGGGTTGGCCGGCCAGCGCGCGGGGTGGGGTGTGGACCTCGCTCAGGTACAAGCGCACCGAGAAGGTGCTGCCCTGGCCAGGCGTGCTCTGCAGGCTCAGCTCGCCGCCCATCAGCAAGGTCAGCATGCGGGTGATGGTCAGGCCCAGACCGGTGCCGGTGCTCGCGGCCCGGCGCCCGGCACTGCCCCGTTCAAACGGCATGAAGATGCGCTCATGGTCCTGCGGCGCAATGCCGATGCCGGTATCGCAAATATCAAAGCGCACCACATCGCTGTGGCAGTTGACCTGCAGGCGCACGCTGCCGCTGTCGGTAAAGCGGATCGCATTGCCCAGCAGGTTGATCAGAATCTGGCGCAGGCGCTTGGCATCGGCGCGCACACACGGTGGCATGCGGCCCTGCGTCTGCAGCGCAAACTGCAGGCCCTTGGCCTCGGCCTGGGGCCGCACCATGCGGTTGACCGCTTCAAGAAACTCGGGGAACTGCAGCGGCGCCGGGTCCAGCCGCAGGCGTCCAGCCTCGATGCGCGCCAGATCCAGCAGCTCGTCGATCAGCGAGTGCATGTGCTCGCCACTGTGCAGCATGGTGGTGATGCTTTCATGCGCGGGGCCGGGCAGGTCACTGCGGCGCAGCAGCAGCTGGGCATAGCCGAGGATGCTGGTCAGCGGCGTGCGCAGTTCATGGGCCATGCCGGCCACATAGCGCGATTTGGCCTGGTTGGCCGCCTCGGCATGCTCCTTGGCGGCCTGCAGCTGGGCATCGGTGCGCTGGTGGGCCTCGATCTCCTGCAGCAGCATCTGCGTCTGGCGGTCCGACTCCTCGCGCGCCATGCGCCGGCTGTCCTTGGCCAGCACCAGCCACCAGGCATAGAGCGCACACAGCAGCGCCAGCAGCGAGAACGCCCGCACAAAGGCCCAGCGCAAATCGGTCTGCCCCGGCGCCAGGCTTTGCTGCATGTAGACGATGAACAAGGCCAGCGCCATGGGGCTGGTCAGCAGCAGCACCGTGCCTGCATATGACGCCAGCCGAAAGTTGATGCTGCGCTGGATACGCTGGGGCAGCAGGCTTTCGTAGAGGCTGCGCCACTGCACCTGGGCCCGCGCGGTGCTGGGTTTGCAGCGGTCATGGCAGCGCGAATCGAGCGAGCAGCACAGCGAGCAGATGGGCGCGCCATAGGCAGGGCAGGCGGCCATGTCGGCGCGCTCGAACTGGTTCTGGCACACGGCGCATTGCAGCTCGGGCGCCTCGAACAGCGCGGGCGGGCGGGCGATATACCAGCGCCCGCGCGTGAACCAGGCCAGCAGCGGCGAGACCAGCAGCGCAATCACCAGCGCAATATAGGGCGCAAAGGCGCTGGCCAGCTCACCCAGCAGCCCGCTGTAGGCAATGCCGGCGGCCAGCGCGGCAATGCCCATCGCGCCCACCCCGACGGGGTTGAGGTCATGCAGGTAGGCGCGCCGGAACTCGGTGCCCGGCGGACTCAGCCCCAGCGGCTTGTTGATGACCAGATCGGCCACCAGCGCGCCGACCCAGGCGACGGCGATATTGCTGTAGATGCCCAGCACCTTCTCCAGCGCGCTGAACACGCCCAGGGTCATGATCAGCATCGCGATCATCACGTTGAACACCAGCCACACGACGCGGCCGGGGTGGCTGCGGGTGATGCGCGAGAACACATTGGACCAGGCCAGCGAGCCGGCATAGGCATTGGTCACATTGATCTTGATCTGCGCCATGATGACGAAGATGAGGGTGACCCAGAGGGCGATGCCCGGGTCCTGGACCATCTTGCCAAACGCGCTGAGGTAGAGGTGGGTGGGGTCCGAGGCCTCGGCCACCGTGGAGCCAAACTGCAGCGCCACATAGGCCAGGTAGGCGCCGCCCAGCATGCGCGCGGCACCCATCAGGATCCAGCCCGGCCCGCCCATCAGCACGCAAAACCACCAGCGGCCCCGGTTGGCGGCCGTCTTGCGCGGCATGAAGCGCAGGTAATCGACCTGCTCACCTACCTGCACGATCAGCGCGAAGATCACGGTGCTGGCCGAGCCGAAATACAGCCAGTTGAAATCGGCGCTGCCCGAGGTCAGGCCCGACAGGCCCGGCAGCTCATGCACCAGCTGCGGCTGGGTGAAGGCCAGCCACAGATAGGGCGTCAGCAGCATCAGCGCCCACAGCGGCTGGGTCCAGGCCTGCAGCTTGGAGATGAAGGTCACGCCATACAGCACCATCGGTATCACCACCAGCGCGCACAGCACATAGCAGACCACCAGCGGCCAGCCCAGCGCCATCTGCACGGCCAGCGCCATGATGGCCGCCTCCAGCGCAAAGAAGATGAACGTGAAGGTGGCATAGACCAGCGAGGTGATGGTCGAGCCCAGGTAGCCAAAGCCGGCGCCCCGGGTGAGCAGGTCCATGTCCAGCCCATAGCGCGCCGCGCAGACCGAGATGGGCCAGGCGGTCAGAAAGATCACGATGCCCATCACCGCAATGGCCCAGGCCGCGTTGCTGAAGCCATAGGCCAGGGTGATGGTCGCGCCGATGGCCTCCAGCGCCAGAAAGGACAGCCCGCCCATCGCCGTGTTCAGCAGCTGCCATTCGCTCCAGCGCCGCGCCTTCTGCGGTGTAAAACGCAGTGCGTAGTCCTCCATGGTCTCGTCGGCCACCCAGGCGTTGTATTCGCGGCGGATCGGGAAGATCTTTTGGGAGGGCTTGGTCATCACAGGCAGCGTGCAGGCACCAGGGGCAGGGGACCCCCAGACCAAGCAATATTCAGGCCACACGAAGGAGGGCGCGGCCGGCGAGGTGCGGCCGGCAAGGCGCGGCCGGCGAGGCGGCGCCTGCCGAATGCGGCACCCGCCCCCGGCGCGCAGCCGGGCACGGGGCGTCTACGCAGCGGCTACGTCAAATGACGTATGGGTGTTTCGGGGCCGCACTTTTAGAGTGATCAACAGGTTTCAACCCGTTACCGGTTCAACGCCTGAACCACTTGAGGAGAAAAGCATGTCTCAGGAATTCCAACAGTCGCTCCGCCGCCGCCGTCTCTTGCAAGGCCTGGGGGCCATCAGCATCGCGGGTCTGCCCATGCTGTCCCGCGCCCAAACGCCGCCTACTGCGCAGGTCAATACCAGCAAGCTCGCGGTGACCGACACCGAAGTGGTGGTGGGGCAGCTGCACTCGTCGACCGGCACGATGGCGATCTCCGAGACCGGCTCCATCCAGGCCGAGCAGCTGGCCATCGACCAGATCAACGCGATGGGCGGTGTGCTCGGCCGCAAGATCCGCGTGATCAAGGAGGACGGCGCCTCCGACTGGCCCACCTTTGCCGAAAAGGCCAAGAAGCTGCTCATCAGCGACCATGTGGCGACCGTGTTCGGCTGCTGGACCTCGGCCTCCCGCAAGGCCGTGCTGCCCGTCTTCGAAAAGGAAAACGGCCTGCTCTACTACCCCACCTTCTACGAAGGCCTGGAGCAGAGCAAGAACGTCATCTATACCGGCCAGGAAGCGACCCAGCAGATTCTGTACAGCCTCGACTGGGCCAAGAAGGAAAAGAACGCCTCCAAGGTGTTCCTGGTGGGCTCGGACTACATCTGGCCGCGCACCTCGATGAAGATTGCGCGCAAGCACATCGAGACCTTCCAGAAGGGCAAGGTCGTCGGCGAGGAGTACTACCCGCTGAGCAACACCAACTTCAACTCGCTGATCAACAAGATCAAGGTGGCCAAGCCCGATCTGATCTTTGCCGCCGTCGTGGGTGGCTCCAACGTGGCCTTCTACAAGCAGCTCAAGGCGGCGGGCATCACCGGTGACAAGCAGTTCCTGGTGACCCTGTCGGTGACCGAGGACGAAATGCTCGGCATTGGCGGCGAGAACTTTGCCGGCTTCTACTCGAGCATGAAGTACTTCCAGTCGCTGGACAACCCCAACAACAAGAAGTTTGTCGAGGCCTTCAAGGCCAAGTACGGCCCCAAGTCGGTCATCGGCGATGTGACCCAGGCCGGCTACCTGGGCCCCTGGCTGTGGAAGGCCGCTGTCGAGAAGGCCGGCAGCTTTGATGTGGACAAGGTCGTGGCCGCATCGCCGGGCATCGAGCTGAACACCGCCCCCGAAGGCTACGTGAAGATCGACGCCAACCACCACCTCTGGAGCAAGTCGCGCATCGCGCAGGGCCTGCCGGACGGGACTTTCAAGGTGGTGTCCGAGTCGCCCGAGCTAATCAAGCCTGATCCCTTCCCCAAGGGCTACCAATAAACGTGGCCAACACAGCCCTTGATACGTCGTTGCTCGGCCTTGTCGTACTTTTTGTACTGCCTGCGGCCTCGCGCCTCGTCTCAACCGCAAACCTTCGGTTTGCTGGGCTGTGTTTGCCACTTACAAGCAAGGAGCGGGCCCCGAGGCATTGCCCTTGAGGCCCGCGATGCCGCCGACCACCACCCGACAAGAGAGCGCCATGACTTTTTCTGAAATGATGAATATCGGGCTGATGCAGGGCTTCGCAGGCCTCAGCCTGTTTGCAGTATTGCTGCTGATGGGCCTGGGCCTGGCAATTATTTTTGGCCAGATGGGTGTCATCAACATGGCGCATGGCGAGTTCATGACCATCGGCGCCTACACCGTGTTCATGGCCTCCACCCTGGTGGAAGCCCATGCGCCGGCATGGATGCCGTACTACTTTCCGCTGTCGATCGTGGCGGCCTTTGTGTTCGCGTTTGTGCTGGGCTGGCTGGCCGAGTGGGCATTGATCCGCCACCTGTACAAGCGCCCGCTCGATACCTTGCTGGCCACCTGGGGCCTGAGTCTGGGACTGCAGCAGGTGTTCCGCTCGGTGATCGGCCCCAAAGAGGTGAGCCCTACCTTGCCCGACTGGCTGATGGGCTCCTGGTCGCCCAGCGAGGGGCTGGACATTCCGATCAATGGCCTGTTTGTGCTGGCGCTGGCGCTGCTGGTGACCGCCGGCGTGCTGATTGCGCTGTACCGCAGCCGTTGGGGCCTGCGGGTGCGGGCCACGGTCAGCAACCGGGTGATGGCCAACGCCATCGGCATCAACACCAAGAAGACCGACCGCCTGACCTTTGCGATTGGCTGCGGGGTGGCCGGCATTGCCGGCGCCGCCTTCACCACCATCGGCTCGACGGGGCCTACCTCCGGTTCGCTCTACATCGTGGATTCGTTCCTGGTCGTCACCTTTGGCGGTGCCGCCAGCCTGCTGGGCACCGTGGCATCGGCCTTTGGCATTGCCCAGGTGCAGTCCATCACGGAGTTCTTCCTCAGTGGCTCCATGGCCAAGGTGCTGACCTTGTCCTTCATCGTCGTGGTCTTGATGCTGCGGCCCCAAGGTTTGTTTGCCAGCAAGGTGCGCCGCTAAAGCGGGTGCAAAGGATGACAACCATGAAAGATATGCGTGTGTGGCTGGAGCGCACCGGCCTGGGACATGTGGCACTGCTGGCCGTGGTGCTGCTGGTGGTGTTCCCCTTGGCGCTCGATTCCTTCCGCCTGAACCTGGTGGGCAAGTACCTCTGCTACGGCTTTGTGGCCGTGGGCCTGGTCATGCTCTGGGGCTGGGGCGGCGTGTTGAGCCTGGGGCAGGGCGTGTTCTTTGGCCTGGGCGGTTATGCGATGGCGATGTTCCTCAAGCTGGAGGCCTCCGACAAGGCCAGCACCAGCATCCAGTCCACACCGGGCATCCCCGACTTCATGGACTGGAACCAGCTGACCGCACTGCCGCTGTGGTGGACGCCGTTCGAGCACCTGCCCTTTGCGCTGTTTGCCGTGGTGGCTGCGCCCGCGCTGCTGGCCTTCATCATCGGTTTTGCCATGTTCCGCCGCCGGGTGGGCGATGTCTACTTTGCCATCATTACCCAGGCCGTGGCGCTGATCCTCACCGTGCTGATCATCGGCCAGCAGGGCTACACCGGCGGCGTCAACGGCATGACCGACCTGCGCACCCTGCTGGGCTGGGACATCCGAACCGACAGCGCCAAGTACATCCTCTACTACGTCTGCTGCGGCCTGCTGCTGCTGTCGGTGGTGGCCTGTCTGTGGATCCAGAAAAGCAAGCTCGGCACCCTGCTGCTGGCGATGCGCGACAAGGAAGACCGCGTGCGCTTCTCCGGCTACGACGTGTCGATGTTCAAGGTCTTCGTGTTCTGCTTGGCCGCTGCAATCTCGGGCATTGGCGGCGCGATGTTTGCACTGCAGGTGGGCTTCATGTCCCCGTCCATCGTCGGCATTGTTCCGTCGATCGAGATGGTGATCTTTGCCGCCGTCGGTGGCCGCATGAGCCTGGTCGGTGCCGTCTACGGCGCGCTGCTGGTCAACTTTGGCAAGACCTATTTCTCCGAGACCTTCCCCGATCTGTGGATGTTCTGCATGGCCGGCCTCTTCATCGTGGTGACCATGTTCTTCCCCAACGGCCTGGCGGGCCTGTATGCGAGCAAGCTCAAGCCCATGCTGGCGCGGCGCGCTGCCAAGCCCGCCAGCCCGACCGGCCCGACCAGCCCAGTGGCCACCAGCACGGCCAACAAGCCCGTCACCACCACCGCCACCAGCAAGGCGCAGGAGCCGGTCAGCGGCAAGCCTGCGGCCGAAGGCGTCTGAACCAGGAGTGCGCAATGAGCAATACCGACTTTGCACTGGCGGTGGAGGGTTTGACAGTCTCCTTTGACGGCTTCAAGGCCATCGAGGACCTGACCCTCTATGTCGACAAGAACGAGCTGCGCGTGATCATCGGCCCCAACGGCGCCGGCAAGACCACCTTGCTGGACCTGATCTGCGGCAAGACCAAGGCCAGCAGCGGCAGCATCAAGTTCCAGAACCAGGAGCTGACGGGCATGGACGAGTACCTGCGCGTGCGCAAGGGCATCGGCCGCAAGTTCCAGACCCCGTCGATCTACGAGAACCTGTCGGTCTTCAAGAACCTCGAGGTCTCCTACCCCGAGGGGCGCTCGGTGTTTGGCGCGCTGCGCTTCAAGTGCACCGAGGCCGTGCAGCAGCGCGTGCAGGCGGTGGCGCAGGAGATCGGTCTGGACCATGTGCTGGAGATGGAATCGGGCCTGCTGTCGCACGGGCAAAAGCAGTGGCTGGAGATTGGCATGCTGCTGATGCAGGACCCGGAACTGCTGATGCTCGACGAGCCGATTGCCGGCATGAGCGCGCGCGAGCGCGAGCTGACGGCTGATCTGCTCAAGCGCATCTGCGTGGGCCGCTCGGTGATCGTGATCGAGCACGACATGGAGTTTGTGGCCCGCATTGCGCACAAGGTCACCGTCATGCACCAGGGCAAGATTCTGGCCGAGGGCTCGATGGAGGCCGTGCAGTCCGATCCCAAAGTCATCGATGTCTACCTGGGCCACTGAGGAGCCGCACATGCTGAAAGTCAACGATATCCACGTGGCCTACGGACAGAGCGAGGCGCTGCACGGCATCTCGTTCGAAGGCCGGCCCAATGAAACCCTGGCCATCATGGGCCGCAACGGCATGGGCAAGACCACGTTGTTCAAGGCGCTGATGGGCGTGCTGCCGCTCAAGAGCGGCGCGGTGCAGGTGGCCGGGCAGGATGTGTCGCGCGACGAGAGCTATCTGCGCGTGGCCAAGGGCATTGCCTATGTGCCCCAGGGCCGCATGATCTTCCCGACCCTGAGCGTCGAGGAGAACATCGAGACCGGTCTGGAGAACGCCCGCGACCGCAAGATTCCCGACGAGATCTATGCGCTGTTCCCGGTGCTCTGGGATATGCGCCGCCGCAAGGGCGGCAACCTCTCGGGCGGGCAGCAGCAGCAGCTGGCCATTGCCCGCGCGCTGGTCACCAACCCCAAGGTGCTGCTGCTCGATGAGCCCACCGAAGGCATCCAGCCGTCCATCATCAAGGACATCGCCAAGGCGCTCAACGAGATCCGCAAGATGCGCGAAATCACGATCGTGGTCTCCGAGCAGGTGCTGCATTTTGCGATGGATGTGGCCGACCGGCTCTTTGTCATCGAGGGCGGCCGCATCGTGCACGAGACCGACCGCGCCAACACCAACGAGGCCCACATCAAGTCCTATCTGTCGGTTTAGGTCCTTGCGCGCCGGGCGGCTTGCGCTGCCGGCCCGCATTTTTCTGTTTCATTGACTGCATCACAGGAGCTGCACATGCCCGAAACCCTGATCAAGGTTGATCTGTCCCAACCGGCCCCCTCCAACGAGAAGGTGCACAACCGCTGGCACCCCGATATTCCGATGGCCTGCTGGGTCAACCCCGGCGATGACTTTGTGCTGGAGACCTACGACTGGACGGGGGGCTTCATCCAGAACAACGACAGCGCCGACGATGTGCGCGATGTGGACCTGACCACGGTGCACTACCTGTCGGGCCCGGTCGGCGTCAAAGGCGCCGAGCCCGGTGACCTGCTGGTCGTGGACCTGCTTGACATCGGCGCCAAGGACGAGAGCCAGTGGGGCTTCAACGGCTTTTTCTCGCAGAAGAACGGCGGCGGGTTCCTGACCGACCACTTTCCGTCCGCGCAAAAATCGATCTGGGATTTCCAGGGCATGTTCACCACATCGCGCCACATCCCCGGCGTGCGCTATGCCGGCCTGATCCACCCGGGTCTGATCGGCACCTTGCCCGATCCCAAGATGCTCGAGACCTGGAATGCGCGCGAGCAGGCACTGATCGACACCAACCCCGACGGCAACCTGGCCAACCCGCCGTTCATGGCGACGGCGCACATGGGCCAGCTCAAGGGCGAGGCTCGCGACAAGGCCGCTGCCAGCGGCGCGCGCACCGTGCCTCCGCGTGAGCATGGCGGCAACTGCGACATCAAGGACCTCTCGCGCGGCTCCAAGATCTTCTTCCCGGTCTATGTCGATGGCGCCGGCCTGTCGGTGGGCGATCTGCACTTCAGCCAGGGCGATGGCGAAATCACCTTCTGCGGCGCGATCGAGATGGCCGGCTGGGTGCACATGAAGGTGTCCATCATCAAGGGCGGCATGGCCAAGTACGGCATCAAGAACCCCATCTTCAAGCCCAGCCCCATCGTGCCGACCTACAACGACTATGTGATCTTTGAAGGCATCAGCGTTGACGAATCGGGCAAGCAGTACTACCTGGATGTGAACGTGGCCTACAAGCAGGCCTGCCTCAACGCCATCGAGTACCTGAAGAAGTTCGGCTACTCCGGCGCCCAGGCCTATTCCATCCTCGGCACCGCCCCGGTGCAGGGCCATATCAGCGGCGTGGTGGACGTGCCCAACGCCTGCGCCACCCTGTGGCTGCCCACGCAGATCTTTGATTTCGACATCAACCCCAGCGCGGCAGGGCCGGTCAAGTACCTGGACGGCAGCATCGATATGCCGATCTCGTACGACAAGTAAGACGAGCAAGACGCGCGTATGCGGGCCGCTGTGCCGGCCCGCTTTTATTCTTTTGTGCAGGAGACTTTGATGCCCACCTACGACTACGCCTGCCAGCACTGCGGCGCGTTCGACGCGCTGCGCCGCCTGTCCGACCGCAACCTGGCCTGCGCCTGCCCCCGCTGCGGCGCGGCCTCTGAGCGCGTCATCACCCAGGCCCCGCGCCTGGCCTGCACCTCCCCCCAGCAGCGCCGCGCCGCCGAGGTCAACGAACGCGCCCGCCATGCGCCGCGCATGTCGCGGGATAACGACCCTGCGGCGGGCAGCTATGGGCGGCTGCGGCATCCCAGTGGCTGTGGGTGTTGCAGTGGGGGCGCCAAGACCAGTAGCGCTGCGGCTGCGGCGCAGCCGGCGCTGAAAAGCCAGGTGGGGAACCGGCCTTGGATGATTAGCCACTGAGATCGTCGACACGCGGTTTTTCGCAATATAAGCTTGGGCTACTGCTGCAGGTTTGTGAGGCTTGCGACTCGATGCCGTCAATGACTAACCCAAGCGTTCTGTACGTGGTACTCATAACGCCATCTGCTTGACCTAGTTGCTCTGGACGGCTGGCGTTATTGTCGGTTCACATGTTCATACGCATGGTCCCGCCGGATTTAAGTTGGGGTTAGGCAGGAGGGGCCGAACTGTAGAGATGAGTTGAGGAAAGCAGCCAGCCATTTTGGCGCCTTACGGCCAGGAGCCCGGAGTTCGCGCAACGGGTCAAGCGTTTTTCGATTCGCTCCAAAACGATCTGTCACGCGCAAGTGCTGCAAACAACCAAACAACACTCCCTGTGTCGGCGAAAAGAATCACCAAGCTGGCGACCGCTACCAATAGATTTCCCCAGCCGACTAAAACTGCAATTGCTGCAAGGATTGAACCAATCAGTGGAATCCCAGAAGCATGCTTGTAGCCTTCCATTGATTTGTTATGGAGCTTGGCGTATAGCGCAGGTCGTAAATACGAAAGGTGAAGATTGATTGTCATTGCCATCGATGCCAGGGCAATCAGCACCCAAGCTGTTGCAGGCTCTTTAGTGCCACTAGGAGCAATCAAAGCAGACCACCCCGACCCGATAGAAAGCGCCAAAGGCGATGCCATCAATGCAGCGAAGGCTAATTTTTTGACGACAAGCGTGACAAGCATAGAGATAGCTTTTCGACCAAGCACAGTTGATCGACCAATATAGTCTGTCCAATGAGCGGGCCGACAAGTGAAGGACTTGGCTCATCGACTGGCGGTTTTGCCGATGCTATGCAATGAACTGTACAGCCTCGGCTGCACCGGTTCGGAGTTTACGAGAGCTGCCGTTCAGGCTGTTTGGCGCAGTGCGATCTGTCTAGTTTCCGGTTTAAGGCGCATAGCGGACGTCTGACCTGGTAGCAGGTCAATGTCTGGAATTGGCGGTTGCTGCCGCCTAGGCGCCGGGCCATGAACGACCCAGATCAGCCTTAAGCAGTGGCCTGTGGGCGGCCTTTCAACGACTGCAACCGGCCACTACCTGCCACTCAATCTTTCTTACGGATGTCGGCTTCCGTAGCAACACCCGTCACGAACTGGTAGCCGACCGTATTGCGGAGACGTCATAGCTACCTCAACGGAGTGTTGTTTTAACTAAGACAACACTCCAGACACTACAAATTCAGCTCCTAACCCTTGTCACGACGCCAATCAACGAACTGTTCCCACGCAAACTGTTCTCTCTTGGCTCGCAGTTCTTCGCTGGCTTCCCTGAACGGAAGAAACTTCACCGTCATGTATTCCGGGCTTGGTTCCTCCACACCCTCCATTTTGTTCGCAAGGTTGACAAACGTCTCTGACCAGACGATTCCGATACTGTTTTCCATGTTTGGCGCATGAAGCGATAACAGTCCATGATGCTGTTCGCGACGCATCTCCAATACGGTGACTATATGCCTGCTCTTGTTGATCGAGACAAAGTAGTCGAATTGGGCATTATCCCAAGAGCTCTCCGCGTTGCTTGCTGCGATTTTCGCCCGCGCCCTCGCGTCAACGTCACTTTCTAGCGGACGTCGACTGGTTATGACTTTGGTCCCACTAATCTGATTATTCACAAGGCAAAGGGACTCCTCGCGAATCATCGTGGCACACATTAGGTCGTCGAAGCTTGGGGTCTCACCATGAATGACGTACAGGTGATCGCTTTGCCAGCGCACTCCATCTGGAATTACCCAAGCTGCAATGAACGCACCTCCTACGCCGTGTTGAGGCAAATAGTCATGCACACCGTAGCTCTGGAATGCAGAGACCAATTGAGAGAAGATTCGCTCTACATGCAACGGATGCGAGCCGAGTCGGTTCAGCACGTTTTGCAGGCTTGAGACGAGCCTGCGGGTCCATTCATGCTGCCCAGAGGGCAATGTGCTTCCAAGCTGAATTAACCCGCTCACCTCGTCAATCGTTGATGTAGCGACGTTAACATGCAGAAGGCAAGGTCTCTCGGACTCGTAGAAGGCGAAAAGCACATCTGCATCGTTCTCGCAAGGGGTGACGCTGATCAACGCCTCACTCACAGCTTTTCGTGCATCGAGCTTCAATGCACGAGCTTCTGCATACGCGTCTATTAGCGCACGCGCGGTACGGACATCGCCAGCGAAGCCCGTTAATGTATCGGCCCTGACAGCCAGCTTCATACCTTTTTCGAATACGAATCTCCAGGGCTTTTTCCCAACATCACCCTGCCGCTCCCCAAACACCGTTGTGGTTTCGCTGCCGGCAGAGTCGATTGACGGAGATGCATAGCTAAAACCGCTGTCCGCGGCGATAAAGACGCCCCGGTCCGTCCGTAGGCCTACACAGTATGTCACTCTCAGATTCCCGTAGAAAATTGTGAGGGCGGCGACATCTATCGCGCGCACTGTTCATCGCAATCGTACTTCGCGCCCGTACAGGTCGTGAACGACCGAAACTCGCTCCAACATAGACTCCGATGCAGTCAGGTCGATTGGCTCGAGTAGAGCAGCAACATTCATACGCAGCCAATTGGAGCTTCTAGTGCGATGCCTCAATTCGGCCATAAGCAGTCATTGGCGACTGTCAAATTCGCTCTCGTGTGATCAATTACAGCGGTGTTGGTAGACAATGGTGCCACTTAAACGTTGCATTCATCCCAAAAAAGATAGGGAGTTGATAGATGAATAGGAAAGTAGACGCCATAGATGTTTTCGCCACACCTTACGAGGCTTGGTCCACCCGGAAAACCAGTCAGGAAGAAGCACTGGATCTCATGAAAAACCAAGGCGTGCATCCGATCGCAGCTTTACAAGTCAAGGACAAGCTAATCGAAAGGGTATCGACACCCCTCGAAGCGGCAAGCAGAATGCTCCGTGAAAGAGTTGATCAAGCATTGGAGCGCCACATTGACGATGCACTCGAGGCAAGCGACGAATATAGTCATCTTCGGTCTTTGATGCCACAGGACGTACCTAAAGCTCTGAACTCATATCAAGGTGAATTCCCGCATTACGACTGCGCGGAAGTGGATAACGCGATCAACAGTCATGGTGTTGAAATTGCGGAGGGACAGTTCTTGTTCCATGGAGGTCTATGGTCCAGTAATACTCCGAACGTTACCACGTCTCGTCCATTCTCCACATCTTTCTGTCCCCAAGTAGCTCTGAGGAATGCCGAGTGGAGAGGAAAAGCCTATGACGCTGGCCGGCTGGACCTGATGGTAGTTCGTATTAAAGGTCCTAAGACCAAGGCTTATGTATACAGTCTAGAGGGCAATCATGGAAACGAGAAAGAGATAGTCTTCGCAAGCGGCGCTGAGTTAGCTCTTGTAAGTAAAACTCACATTGCGGATATCTCCGTCTCAAAAATGGATTCCAAGCTCCGACAGGAGAAGAAAGTTATTCCAGCTTACGTAGTTGAAATTGAGATCAGCTGATTTTTTCAGCTTTTGCGCTACCAATCGAGCAAGTTGTTTACGCAAATCTCCAAATGTCTGCAATGAGTCGACAGCACTCATTCGGGAGCCGAGATTGCGGACTTCCTGCATTCCAGGTGACTGCCTGTTAGCGAGGGGCTGCTGCGGACCTGAAAACAGTCATTGGGGAAATGACTGTTTTGGCGCTATGACTAGGTGAGCGGTAGTTCACCCAGCTGCAATCAGCGGCTGCAACCGCTACGCAGCGACATGAGCAGCAAAGGTTTGAACGACCGCAACGGGTCGATTTGCGACACAAAATCAAGATCGCTCGAAGCGCAAGGGTTCGGTCGCTTCGTGCGCCAATCGCACCAGCGCTAGAAAAAATCATGGCTCTAACCTCCAACCAGCCAATCCATGCAGTGTTTAAAAGCGCTATTCACCGCAAATCTTGCGGTGAATAAATCAGAAGCATCGAATGGGATAAGAGGCAGTCGCCTCCTATGGCCTCTGCTTCCCCGCCTATTGCCTGGCAGTTCACTCACTCGTAGTTCCGCGCATCCTCAATCACCTTGCCATCATTGGGCAGCTCGCCCGGGCGCAGCAGCGCGATATCGGCGCGCAGCTTGGTGATGTCGCGCACCGCGTCGGCGATCTGTTCGGCCAGGCCCGCGCCCAGCTCGGTGGTTTCCACCTGCAGGGTCATCTGGTCCTGGGCCATGGCGCCGCTGACGACCAGGCGCGCCTTTTGCACTTGGGGGAAGCGTTTGACGACCTCGGCAATCTGGCCGGGGTGCACAAACATGCCGCGCACCTTGGTGGTTTGGTCGGCGCGGCCCATCCAGCCCTTGATGCGGGTGTTGGTGCGGCCGCTGGGGCATTGGCCGGGGAGGACGGCCGACAGGTCGCCGGTGCCAAAGCGGATCAGCGGGTAGTCGGTGTTGAGGGTGGTGACGACCAGCTCGCCGACCTCGCCTTCGGCCACCGGGTCGCCGGTGCCGGGGCGCACGATCTCGACAATTACGTTCTCGTCCAGCACCAGGCCTTCGCGGGCCTCGGTCTCGTAGGCGATCAGGCCCAGGTCGGCGGTGGCATAGCACTGGTAGGCGGCGACACCCCGGGCGCTGAACCAGTCGCGCAGCGACGGCGGGCAGGCTTCGCCGGAGACGAGCGCCTTGGTCAGCGATGCAATGCGCTGGCCCTGGGCTTCGGCCTTCTCCAGGATGATTTTCAAAAAGCTGGGCGTGCCGATGTAGCCATGGGGGTGCAGGTCGGCCATGGCCTGCACCTGCTGCTCGGTCTGGCCGGTGCCAGCGGGGAACACGGTGGCTCCCAGCGCCTGGGCGCCCGATTCCATCATCGAGCCGGCGGGCACAAAGTGGTAGCTGAAGCTGTTGTGCACCAGCTCGCCGGCGCGAAAGCCCGCCGCATAGATGGCGCGGGCCATGCGCCAGTAGTCGGGGCGCTGGCCTTCGGGTTCATAGATGGGGCCGGGGCTGGCAAACATGCGCGGCATGGCACGGCCAAACGGCGCAGTGTTGAAGCCGCCAAAGATGGCGCGGCCCGGGTGCTGGGCGCGTTCGGCCTTCTGGCGCTCCAGCAGCTCATGCTTGCGGGTAACGGGCAACTGCGCCAGCGCGGCGCGGCTGGTGATGCGGGCGGCATCGACGCCTTGCAGGATGCTGGCAAAGGCGGGGGAGTGTTGCTGGGCGTGCCGAATCTGGGCGGGCAGGCGGGCCATCAGATCGGCTTCGCGGGCAGCTGGGGCGCGGGACTCCAGATCGTCGTAGTGCTGGCTCATGCGGTTTCTCCGGGACGTGTGATCGGTATTTTTGGGGGCGAATCTGCCGCAGACGCCGGCATCGGGGCATCAGCCGGCGCGGTAGTCGGATCGTTGAGGGGGCGGGGTTCAGGCCAGCCAGCGTTTTCTGCGCTTGTAGCTCTTGACGTCCTTGAAGCTCTTGCGCTCGCCGCCGCCCATGCCCAGGTAGAACTCCTTGACGTCCTCGTTGTTGGCGAGGTCCTTGGCGGCGCCGTCCATCATGATGCGGCCGCTCTCCATGATGTAGCCGTAGTCGGCGTACTTCAGCGCCATGTTGGTGTTCTGCTCGGCCAGCACGAAGGTGACCTTTTCCTTCTGGTTCAGGTCCTGCACGATGTTGAAGACTTCTTCGACGATCTGCGGAGCCAGGCCCATCGAGGGCTCATCGAGCAGCACCAGGCGCGGGTTGCTCATCAGCGCGCGGCCAATGGCGCACATCTGCTGCTCGCCGCCCGAGGTGTAGGCGGCCTGGCTGGTGCGGCGCGTCTTGAGGCGGGGGAAATAGTTGTAGACCTTGTCCAGGTTGGCGGCAATCTCGCCCTTGCTGGTGCGGGTGTAGCTGCCGGTCAGCAGGTTTTCTTCGATGGTCAGGTGGGCAAAGCAGTGCCGGCCTTCCATCACCTGCACGACGCCGCGCTTGACCAGGTCCGACGGGGTCAGCGCCTCGATGCGCTCGCCTTCGAGCTCGATGCTGCCCTTGGTGACTTCGCCGCGCTCGCCCTTGAGCAGGTTGGAGATGGCGCGCAAGGTGGTGGTCTTGCCAGCGCCATTGCCGCCCAGGATGGCGACGATCGATTCGCGCGGCACCGACAGCGAAACGCCTTTGAGCACCAGGATCACATGGTTGTAGATCACCTCGATGCCGTTGACGACCAGAAGCGGCGCTGCTGCGGATGGGGTGGAAGCTGTTTGCGGGGATTCGGTCATGCCGTCACCTGATCTCTCAACAAAATGGAGGGCGGGCGGCCCCGGGGAGCGGGCGCCTTCCGCAGGGGAAGGGCGCCAGGGGCCTGCCACGAGAGGCCCCGGGCCACCGGGCCCGGGGACCATGCAGCCTTAGCTGCAGGAACGTGGCGTCACGTTCTTTTCCTTGGCGTACTTGTCGGCGTACTCCTTGACCAGCGGGTCGATCAGGCTCTTGTCCGATTGGTACCAGTCCGAGGTGACGTTGAACTTGCTGCCGTCCCAGGTGGCGATGCGGGCCCAGTCGGCACCCAGGTGGTTGTCACAGCTGGTCTTGAAGGGGCGGATGATCTTGCCAAAGCCCAGCTCGTTGAGGCGCTCCTGGGTCATGTTCATGTTCTCCAGGCCCCAGCGCACTTGCTCGGAGGTCATGACCTTGCCCTTGCCGTACTTCTCTTGCGCGGTGCGGATGGCTTCGACCTGCAGCATCGCGATCACCATGCCGCGGGTGTGCGCCAGCTGGCCCAGTTCCTTGGGGTCGGACGCGGTGCCCTGGCCCTTGTCGTACAGCGAGGCCTTGACGTCGTCATGCACCTTGTCGCGCTCGGCGGTGTTGTGGATGGTGACCGTGTTGTAGCCCTTGGCGCCAGCGCCGATGTCCTTGACGTCATGGTCGGAGCCGCCCCACCAGATGGCGTACATCTTCTCGCGGGGGTAACCGGTGGCCTGGGCTTCGCGCACGGCGGTCGGGGTCATCACGCCGGCCGACCACAGCAGCACATAGTCAGGGCGGTTCTGGCGGATCTGCAGCCAGGTGGACTTCTGCTCCACGCCGGGGGCAGTCACCGGCAGCAGCATCAGGTCAAAGCCTTCCTTGGCAGCGCGCTTTTGCAGCAGCGGGATGGGCTCCTTGCCATAAGGCGAGTCGTGGTAGACCAGCGCGATCTTCTTGCCCTTGAGGTTGCCCTTTTCCTTCTTCAGGATGTCCTGCACGATGGAATCGGCTGCGGTCCAGTAGTTGCCCAGCAGCGGGAAGTTCCACTCGAAGACCTTGCCATCGGCCGATTGCGACAGGCCGTAGCCGGGGGTGATGACGGGCATCTTGTCGCCTGCGGCCTTGTCGGTCACCGCAAAGGTGATGCCGGTCGATTGCGTGTCAAAGCCGGCAGCGCCGCCGTCGCGGCCCTTGAGGCGCTCATAGCATTCCACGCCCTTGGCGGTGTCGTAGGCGGTCTCGCACTCTTCGAACTTGATCTTCACGCCGTTGATGCCGCCCTTGGCATTGACGAGCTTGAGGTAGTCCTGCTTGCCGTCACCCCATGGGATGCCCAGCGGCGCGAACTGGCCGGTGCGGTAGACCAGCAGCGGAACGAATTGCTCCTGGGCTTGTGCGGCTGGGGCAGCCATCATTGCGCCCAGACCCAGGGCTGCCGTAGCAGCGGCGATCACAGCTTTCTTGAAAGACATGGTTCTATCTCCTTAGGGTTGTTGGGGCTGGTGACCCCCACTTGCGAACACTCTGCGTTGCTCTCGGTAAAAAAACACTCAATGCGGGAACGGCCACAGACGCAGCTTCTGGCGGGCCGTGGCCCACAGCTTGGCCAATCCATGGGGCTCGACAATCAGGAAAAACACGATCAGCGCGCCAAACACCATGTGCTCCAGGTAGGTGGCGGTGGCGGTCGAGATCGGCAGGCCCAGCCAGTGCGGCACCTGCGTCAGGAAGATGGGCAGCAGCACAAAAAAGGCGGCGCCAAAGATGCTGCCAACGATGGAGCCCAGGCCACCGATGATGATCATGAACAGCAGCTGGAAGGAGCGGTCCAGGCTGAAGGCGGCGGGCTCCCAGGCACCCAGGTGGACGAAGCCCCAGAGCGCACCGGCAATGCCGACGATGAAGCTGCTGACCGCAAAGGCCGAGAGCTTGGCGTACATCGGGCGGATGCCGATCACGCTGGCGGCCACGTCCATGTCGCGCATGGCCATCCATTCGCGGCCCACGGCGCTGCGCACCAGGTTCTTGGCCATCAGGCCGAGCACGCAGAGAATCACCAGGCAGAACAGGTACTTTTGCACCGGTGTTTCGATCGCCATGCCGAACACCGAGAGCTTGCCAGCGCTGACCGAGCCGGACGAGGAGTAGTTCGTCACCCAGGCGGCACGGCTGGTGAGCCAGTCGACGAAGAACTGCGCTGCCAGCGTCGCGACGGCCAGGTACAGGCCGCGAATGCGCAGACTGGGCAGGCCGAACAGCACGCCGATCAGCATCGACACGAGGCCGCCACCGATCAGCGACAGGATCAGCGGCATGCCTTCAAAACGCACATGGAAGTTGTAGGCGGCATAGGCGCCTGCGGCCATGAAGGCGCCAGTGCCCAGCGAGATCTGGCCGCAGTAGCCCACCAGAATGTTGAGCCCGATGGCGCCCAGCGACATGATCAGGAACGGAATCAGCACCGCCTTGAAGGTGTAGTCGCTGAAACCGAAGGGCACCAGCACAAAGGCCACCAGCAGCAGGGCCAGCATGGCCCACTTGTCCTGCAGCACCGGGAAGATCTGCTGATCGGCCGCGTAGCTGGTCTTGAACTGGCCATTTTCACGATAAAACATAGGTCAGGTCTCCAGTTACACGCGGTCAATAATTTTGTCCCCGAAGAGACCTTGCGGACGGAACAGCAGGAAGCACAGCGCCAGGCCGTAGGCGAACCAGGTCTCGATACCGCCGCCCACCGTGGGGCCCAGGTAGACCTCGGAGAGCTTCTCGCCCACGCCGATGATCAGACCGCCGACGATGGCGCCGGGCACCGAGGTGAGGCCGCCCAGAATCACGACGGGCAAGGCCTTCAGCGCGACCAGCGACAGCGAGTACTGCACACCCAGCTTGGAGCCCCAGATGATGCCGACCACCAGCGCCACGCAGCCGGCCACCGACCAGACGATGACCCAGATGCGCGAGAGCGGAATGCCGATGGACTGGGCGGCCTGGTGGTCGTCCGCCACGGCGCGCAGCGCGCGGCCGGTCTTGGTCTTTTGGAAGAACACGCTCAGCACCAGCACCAGCACGGCGGCGATGCCGGCGGCATACAGGTCTTCCTGGCTGATCAGCACGCCGCCCTGGAACAGGCTTTCCATGACGAACATGGGGTCCTTGGGCATGCCCACATTGATGCTGTAGACCGCCGAGCCAAAGATCATCGGGCCCAGGCCATCGAGGAAGTAGGCGATACCCAGCGTGGCCATCAGCAGCGCGATCGGTTCCTGGTTGACGAGGTAGCGCAGCGCAAAGCGCTCGATCGCCCAGGCCACGCCGACCATGATGACCATCGCGACGGCGAGCGCCAGCGCAATGCTGAGCACGCCGGTCTCGATGCCCAGCCACTTCGGGATCCATTCCGAAAAGCGGGCCATCGCCAGTGCGGCAAACAGCACCATCGCGCCCATCGCGAAGTTGAAGACGCCCGAAGCCTTGAAGATCAGCACAAAGCCCAGCGCGATCAGCGCATAGAGCATGCCCACCATCAGGCCACCAAACAAAGTTTCAAGAAAAAATGCCATTGCGGTCCCCTGGGGTCTGTGCTCAGTGGCCCGCGCCCAGATAGGCGCGGATCACATCTTCGTTATTGCGGACTTCTTCGGGCGTGCCATCACCGATCTTCTTGCCGTAATCGAGCACCACCACGCGGTCGGAGATGTCCATCACCACGCCCATGTCGTGCTCGATCAGCACGATGGTGGTGCCGAACTCGTCGTTCACATCGAGGATGAAGCGGCACATGTCCTGCTTTTCCTCGACGTTCATGCCGGCCATCGGCTCATCAAGCAGCAGCACCTTGGGCTCCATCGCCAGCGCGCGGCCCAGGTCGACCCGCTTTTGCAGGCCGTAGGGCAGCTGGCCCACTGGCGTTTTGCGGTAGGCCTGGATCTCCAGAAAGTCGATGATGTGCTCGACAAACTCGCGCTGCTGGATCTCCTCGCGCTGGGCCGGGCCCAGGCGCAGCGCCTGCATCAGCAGGTTGCTTTTGATCTGCAGGTTGCGGCCGGTCATGATGTTGTCGATCACGCTCATGCCCTTGAACAGCGCCAGGTTCTGGAAGGTGCGGGCCACACCCATCTCCGCCACCTGACGGCTGTTCATGTGCGCAAAGGTCTGGCCGCGAAAGCTGATCGCGCCTTCGGAGGGCGTGTAGACGCCGTTGATGCAGTTGAGCATGGAGCTCTTGCCCGCGCCGTTGGGGCCGATGATGGAGCGGATCTCATGCTCCCTGACGTTGAAGGAGATATCCGTCAGCGCCTTGACGCCGCCAAAGCGCAGGCTGATGTTCTTGATGTCCAGAATGACGTCACCGATTTTTTTGCTCATGGGTGGCTTTCTCTTGGCTGGGCGCTCAGGCAACCGACTTCAGCGGTGCAAAGGTCTTGGCGTCGGCGATCTTCAAGGTGGCGCTGACGCTGCCGGTACGGCCGTCTTCGAACTTCACCTGGGTCTCGATGAACTGCTCGCTACGCCCGGCGTAGAGCGCATCCACCAGCACGCCGTACTTGTCGGCGATGAAGCCTCGGCGCACCTTGTTGGTCCGGGTCAGCTCGCCGTCATCGGCATCGAGCTCCTTGTGCAGGACCAGGAAGCGCGTCACCTGGCTGCCGGCCAGCATCGCATCGGTGGCCAGGTCAGCATTGACCTTCTCGACGCAGTTCTGGATCAGGGTGTAGACCTGCGGCTTTTGCGCCAGGTCGGTGTAGCCGGCGTAAGGCAGGTTCTGGCGCTCGGCCCAGTTGCCGACGGCCTCGAAGTCGATGTTGATCATCGCGCAGACCTTCTCGCGCCCATCACCCAGCGCCACGGCCTCCTTGATGAAGGGGAAGAACTTGAGCTTGTTCTCGACATACTTGGGCGCAAACATCGCGCCGTCGTTGCTGCCGCCCTTCAAGCGGCCCACGTCCTTGACGCGGTCGATGATCTTGAGCTGGCCGCTCTTGTCCATGAAGCCGGCATCGCTGGTGTGGTACCAGCCGTCCTCGCTCAGCACCTCGGCGGTCGCCTTGGGGTTTTTGTAGTACTCCTTCAGGAGGCCGGGCGATTTGACCAGGATCTCGCCGTTCTCGGCCATCTTGATCTCGACGCCGCGAATCGGATTGCCCACGGTATCGGCAAACACTTGGTTGTCGGGCTGGATGCAGACGAACACGGCGGTCTCGGTCGAGCCGTAGAGCTGCTTGAGGTTGATGCCGATGGAGCGGAAGAAGCTGAACAGATCGGGGCCGATTGCCTCACCGGCCGTATAGGCCACGCGCACGCGGCTGAAGCCCATGTTGTTGCGCAGCGGGCCAAACACCATCAGGTCGCCGAGCTTGTAGCTGATCTTGTCGAGCAGGCTCACCGGCTTGCCATCGCGCAGCGCCGGGCCCACGCGCTTGGCCACCGCCATGAAGTGGTGGAACATCTTGCGCTTGAGAAGGCCCGCGTCCTCCATGCGGATCATCACGCTGGTGAGGATGCCTTCAAACACGCGCGGTGGTGCAAAGTAGTAGGTGGGGCCCACTTCCTTGAGGTCGATCTGCACGGTGGCATTGGACTCGGGGCAGTTCACCACATAGCCGCAGGCCAGCCATTGCGAGTAGCTGAAGATGTTCTGCCCGATCCAGGCGGGGGGCAAGTAGGCCAGCACTTCCTCGCCATGGCCGAGCTTCTCAAACTCGGCGCCGGCCGAGGCGCTTTCCAGCAGCGAGCGGTGGGTATGCACCACGCCCTTGGGGTTGCCGGTGGTGCCGGAGGTGAAGAACATCGCCGCCACATCGCCGTTGTTCGTGGCCTCGACCTGTTGCTGGAACCAGCCGGGGTGGGCCGCCACAAAGCCCGCGCCGCTGGCGATCAGGCTGTCGAGCGAGGCCAGGCCGGGCTCTTCGTAGTTGCGCAGCCCCCGAGGGTCGTCGTAGTAGATGTGGCTGATCTGCGGGCAGTGCTCGCGCAGCTCCAGCAGCTTGTCGACCTGCTCCTGGTCTTCGACCAGGCAGAAGCGCACCTCGGCATTGTTCAGCGGGAAAACGCATTCGGCCGCCACCGCATCCTGGTAGAGCGGCACAGGGATGGCGCCTATCGACTGGGCGGCCAGCATGCTGGCGTAAAGCCGGGGGCGGTTGGCACCCATCAGCACCAGGTGCTCGCCGCGCGCCAGGCCCGCTTGCGACAGGCCTGCGGCGATCTTGGCGACCATCTCGGCCAACGCGGACCAGCTGTAGCTCTGCCAAATGCCGTATTCCTTTTCACGCAATGCTGCGGCCTGGGGCCGATGGGCAGCGTGCTGCAGCAATAGCTTGGGAAATGTCGTTGACATGGTTGTCTCCTATGCCGTTTTTTGTAGATCACAAGTGCCATGCCTTGCGTCCTGTTGAAACCGAATGTAGGTTCAGCTTTGACGTTGTTTTGTCTTTATGACGACAATCTTCGGGAAAACGCTGTAGGTACTTTCCTGCGGCCTGCCGATTTGCCGGCCGTATGCGCGTGGCGCAGCCTTGGCACTGCGCCAGGCAGTGGGGAGGCAGGGAGATGCACGGGTGCCGCGGTATCGGAGGACGGGGGCCCAAAGCCGAATGCGCCATGCCGAGAGGGGCAGGGATTCGGAGGGCGTGCCGCGCTGCTGCGGGTGCAGGGGCGGCAAGGCCATGCAGGGCTGGCGGGCGCGGGCCAGCCCCTGCAGGCGCGGAATGCTTAGAGCAGTTCCTGGATCATGTCGATGTATTGCTGCTTGGCATCGTCCTGCGCCATGCCTTTGCACTGGTTCCAGGCGTTCCATTTGGCCGAGGCGACAAAGTCGGTAAAGCCGGGCTTGGGCTCGTTGTTGTCGCCATGGGCGCCCTGCTTGTACAGACCATAGAGCTTCAGCAGGGTCTGGTTGTCGGGGCGCTCGCTCATGTTCAGAGCGGCTTCCTTGGCGGCTTCAAAGGCGGTGTTCAGATCGGACATGGGGACCTCTTGGTGTATGGTTGGGTGCGGAGTACAGGGCTGCCAGTTTAGCCTGCGATGGAGCGCTGCGGCGGGGCGTCGCAGCGCCTACTTGGGGCCCATGCCCGCGCTGGGCTGCACCTGGAAGGCGCCGGTATAGGGCGTGTGCACGACATGGATGGTGACCAAGGGCTGGCCCTCGCGCATGTCCTTGGGCACCTGGCGCGAGTAGGTGAATTCGGTGGGGTGGATCACCTCCATCTTGCGGCGCAGCTGCGTGCCGTTGTCCGACACCGTGTGCTGGTACTGGCGGTCGCCGGTAAAGAAGAACCAGCCGGCGCCGCCTTGCTGGCTGCGCGAGCGGCCGGTGGCAGGATCAAAGTACTCGTAGCGGTTGCTGCAGGCATCCCAGAGCGAAATGCCGACAACACCCGGGTAGCGTTCCACCAGGTTGCTGCTGCGGTCATCGCCTTCATAGACGGCGGTGGTGAGCCAGGTTTTAGTGGCCAGCACCTGGGCGTCAGGCGATGCAGCGGCGCAGGCCGGGGCGGCAATGGCATGGGCCGGGGCCAGCAGCGCGGCGGCCAGCGCCAGCGCAGCGGTGGGCAAGCAGATGGGGTTGTTCAGATCGGACATGGCAGTTTCGGTAGTCATTGAGCGATGAACGCCCCAGTTTAGCGGGGCAACTGTTGGGCCGGCGCGACTTGCTGCGCAGGTGACAAGTGCAGGGCCCACCCTGGTAGCGTCCCTCTTTGCAGCCCGTGCCGGCTCGGGCATTCTTGGCCGCCATGAGCCCGCATGCCTCTCTCTACCAACGCCGCCGTGCCCCGCATGCTGCGGAAGTGGCCGATATCCCGTGGATCCCTGTTCTGCAACCTGCCGAGCGCGACTATGCCGTGCGCCAGCTGATGGTGACTGAGGCCGAGCCGGGCGAGTATGTCTGCCGCGTCGGCAAGCCGGTAACGTACTGGTTTGGTGTCATCGAAGGCCTGCTCAAGATGAGTGCCGAAAACAGCGAGGGCCGCACGATGACCTTTGCAGGCCTGCCACGCACCGGCTGGTTTGGAGAGGGCACCGCGCTCAAGCGCGAGATCTACCGCTATGACATCCAGGCGCTGCGCAAAAGCTCCGTCTGCGGCATTCCGGTCGATGCCTTCCACTGGCTGCTCGACCATTCGCTGGGATTCAACCGCTTTGTGATGCACCAGCTCAACGAGCGGCTGGCGCAGTTCATCAGCGCCCGTGAGATAGACCGCTTGAACCGCCCCGAAGAACGGGTGGCCCGCACCTTGGCCGCGCTGTTCAACCCGGTGCTCTGTCCCGGTGTCAGCGATGTGCTGCGCATCACGCAGCAGGAGTTGGCCTACCTGGTCGGCCTGTCACGCCAGCGGGTGAACGAAGCCCTGGCCGCGTTGCAGCACCAGGGCTTTATCCGTATTGAATACGGTGGCCTGCGCGTGCTCGATCTGCAAGCGCTGCGCGGGCAGGGCTGGCTGGTCAAGCCACAGCGGGCGGATTTCGATCTGTAGCCTTTAGAACCTGTTTAAAGTCTCCTCGCGCCGCGACAGTGTCTTTGCGGGATGGGATGCTAGGCGCAGTGCGCAGCCAATAGCCAGCTATTGGCAAGCGCTGCAACGCCGCAGACCGCCCCTGCCCGGGCGGCCCTAGTCGGGCACCCCTGGCCGGGCGCCCCTAGCCGGGCGCCCGCAAAGCCACTGTCCCTACTGGTTGGAGTGAAATCGGGCGATTTCTGCGCGCTGGCCCTTGCTTGCACCCCGGTGCAAGCTGCGGACCAGCCCTTCGAACTCATCCCGATTGCAATCCAACGCGGCTGCGTAGAGACTTTGAACAGGTTCTTAGGGCTTGGTGGCCGGTGCGGCTGGCGCGTCGGGCGTTGCCCCTGCTGGTGGCGGTGCGGGCATCGAGCCACCAGGCGTGGTGTTGTCCGGCGTGGCGCGTGGCATCGGCGCGTTGGAGGCACCCTTGTCGCAACCGCTCAAGGCTGCAGCGCCGAGAACCAGGGCAGCAGCGGGCAGCCAGTAGAGTGCAGTGCGAGGTGAGTTGGGGGTGGTCGTGGACTTCATAGGTATCTCCTAAAAATGAATAAGTCCATGCTACGCCTCAATAATTGCTGTTATGGCGCGTGCTTGCACTGCTCACATCTATACGCATTCCGATGCATATCGCGCCAGGCCGCATGGGCAGAGGCTTGGCGGGCTTTGGGGGCGAGCGGTCACATGGACAAGAGGCGGCGCATGGCCAGCGGGCAGGCATTGACGTAAGGAAGGGATCAAGTTGTAAGCGCTGCTGAAAAAATCAGCAGCGTGCGTTGCCTCTCTTTGTGCACAGACTTATCCACAGCCGCCATAGCCGTGCGCCTCGCTTGGAATGGCTAGACACGCGACAATAGCGGGCTATGTCAAATCCCCGCCCTCCAGCTGATTCTCCTGCCGCCGACAATGGCGAAGGCCGCAAAAAACTCACCCTGACCCGCAAACCCGCGCCCGCTCCCGTCGCGCGTGGCCGTGACGGAGGGCCGGGTGCGGACCGTCCGCGTTCCGCTGGCGGCCCACGCCCTACAGGCCCTCGTTCTGGCGGCGACAGCCGATTCAGCGACCGAGGAGGCCGGGACGGGCGTGATGGCCGCGATGGTCGTGACGCACGCGACAGCCGGGGTGAGCGTGGCAGCCGGGATAGCTGGCCGGGCCGCGATAGCCGCGATGGCGGTTTTGGCCGTGGTGAGGCACGCGGCGGTGGCTTTGGCCAGGAACGCCGTTTTGGCGACCGCCCCGAAGGTGGCCGCCGTGACGATGCGCGCCCTTATGAAGGTCGCCCGGATGCTCGCCGCCCCTATGCTGGGCGCGGTGACTTTGTCTCGGTAGGTGCCGGATCGCGCGACCCGCGCCAGGATGGCCGCAGCCCCGCAGGCCCACGCCAGGATGACCGTCGCAATGACGGCCCACGTAGCTTTGCCCCGCGCCAGGATGACCGCCGCAACGAAGGCCCCCGTGGCTTTGGCCCCCGCTCGGAAGGCCCCCGCGAGGGCGGACCCCGTTCCTTTGGCGCCGGCCCGCGCCAGGATGGCTTCCGCTCCGAGCGTCCCCGCGACGAAGCCCCGCGCCGGGATGCCCCGCGCCGCGAGATGCCATCCAACGTATGGCGCGCCGATGGGCCCCAGCGCACGATGCAGACCGCCAAGGCCCAGGCCCAGAATGAGCAGCTGAAGGCCGAAGGCCAGGTGCGCGTGAACAAGCGCATGTCTGATCTGGGTCTGTGCTCGCGCCGCGAGGGCGATGCCTGGATCGAGAACGGCTGGGTGCTCGTCAACGGCGAAGTCGCGACGATGGGCCAGCTGGTGGAGCTGACCGACAAGATCGAGATCCGGCGCGAGGCGCAGGATTTGCAGGCCCAGCAGGTGACGATCCTGATCAACAAGCCGATGGGCTATGTCAGCGGCCAGGCCGAAGACGGCCATGAGCCGGCGGTGGTGCTGGTCAACCCGCCCAACCACTGGCGCGAGGACCACAGCAAGACGCGCTTCAACTTCAGCCAGCTCAAGGGCCTGGCCCCTTGCGGCCGTCTGGACATCGACTCGGTCGGCCTCCTGGTGATGACCCAGGACGGACGCATTGCCAAGCACATCATTGGTGAGGATTCCGACGTCGAGAAGGAATACCTGGTGCGCGTGACCTATGGCGCTGTCGAGCAGGATGTGCAGCAGCACTTCCCTGAAGACAAGCTGGCGCTGCTGCGCCACGGCCTGTCCCTGGATGGCGAAGCCCTGCTGCCCGCTGGTGTGGAATGGCAAAACCCCGAGCAGCTGCGCTTTGTGCTGCGCGAAGGCAAGAAGCGCCAGATCCGCCGCATGTGCGAGGCCGTCGGCCTGTTTGTGGTGGGCTTGAAGCGCATCCGCATCGGCAACGTGGTGCTGGGCAATCTGCCGGTGGGGCAGTGGCGCTATCTGGGCGAGAACGAGCAGTTCTAAGCCCATTGTCAGCCGCTCTCGTGACGAGGGCGCTGGCTTGGAAAAGCCCTCTCTGGCCCGACGGGTCCGGGAGGGCTTAGTTTTTGGCGATTGGCGGTTTGTGCGGGCGGGCCGGGGCAATGCCCCGGGCCATGCGTGCATTGCGCACCGCTGCCAGGCTCAGGCCCAGCTGCGCGGCCACATCGGCATCCGATGCGGTGCCCAGCAGCATCACCTCGTTAGGTTGCCAGCTGTGCTGGCTTTGCTTGCCCCGGCTGCTGTCCTGTGGTGCTATGCCCAGCGCCCCACGCTTGGCCACCACGCTGGCCTTGCTGATGCCCCACTGGGCGGCCAGGCTGGCATCGCTGTGCTGGCCCAGTGCGGCCAGCATCTCCGCTGTCCATTCGACATGGCCAAAGGCGGCAATCCCCAGGCTGTTGCGCTTGAGGTTCACCGTCTTGGCGCTGGTGCCCCAGCGCTCGGCCAGCAGCGCATCCTTGTCTGTGCCCAAGGCGGCCAGCATCTCGTCGGTCCATTGCAGGCTTGCGCGTCCCATAGCGCGTCCTTAGCGCTGCGCCAGCGCCTGCTCGGCGGCGGCGGCCAGGGCCAGCAGGTTCGCATCCTGCATGCGCGCGCCCACCAGCATCAGCCCCACCGGCAGGCTGCCGGCCACACGCGGCAGCGGCAGCGAGATGGCGGGCAGGTCGTAGAAGTTGAAGATCGAGGTGTTGCGCAGAATCAGCGCATTGGCGGCGAAGAAGGCGCTGTCGTCTTCCAGCAGTGGCGCAATGCGCGGCGCGGTGATGGCGACGGTGGGCAGCAGCAGCAGGTCGACCTCCTGCATGGCGGCGTCCATCCTGGCGGTCCATTGCTGGCGCTGTTGCAGCAGCTGGATGTAGTAGGGCGCCGTCAGCGCGCGGCCCCTGTCCATGCGCGAGAGCACGCGCGGGTCAAAAGCGTCGCGCGAATCCACCAGCGCCTGCTGGTGGATCGCGGCGGCCTCGGCCGCAATCAAGGTGCCCTCGCTTTGCAGCTGTGCGGGGGCGGCCATCAACGCTTGCCAGGGCAGCTTGCGGATGCTGGCGCCGTGGGCCTGCAAGCTGGCGATGGCCTGCTCGGTCTGGGCCAGCACCTCGGCGCTGCAATCGGTCCAGGGCAGGCCCTGGGGCAGGCCGATGCGCAGGCCCTGCAGGCTGCGCGGGGGCAGGGCTTGGGGGATGGCACCGGCCATGATGGCATCGGCGGCCGCGCAATCGGCCACCGTCCGGGCCAAGGGGCCCAGCGCATCGAGGGTGTAGGACAGCGGAAAAGCCCCGTCGCGCGTGACCCGCGCCTGCGTGGGCTTGAAGCCGGTGACGCCATTGAAGGCGGCGGGGATGCGCACCGAGCCGCCGGTGTCCGAGCCAATGGCGATGTCGACCAGGCCCCGGCCGACGCTGACCCCGGCGCCCGACGAAGAACCGCCGGGGATGTGCAGCATATCGGCGGCATTGCCCGGTGTGCCGAAGTGGGGGTTGATGCCCACGCCCGAGAAGGCGAACTCCGTCATGTTCGTCTTGCCGACGATCACCGCACCGGCAGCGCGCAGGCGCTGCACCACCGGCGCGTCTTGTGCGGCCGGAGCGCTGTCGCGGCGCATTTTCGCGCCAGCGGTCGTGACCTGGCCGGCCACATCCAGCAGGTCCTTGATGGAGACGAGCTTGCCGTCCAGCGGGCCCAACGACAGGCCGCGCGCTGCGCGCTGGTCTGCGGCCTGCGCCGCTTCCTGTGCGGCGTCGGGGTAGAGCTGGGTGAAGATGCGCTGCGCTTCGTCACCCAGCGAGGTCAGGGTCTGCAGGCTGTGGGCAAGGCGTTCGGCGCTGGTGGGCATGGCGGAATCATTCAAAAATCAGATGGGATTGCCATCGTAACCAATAACCAGGCGCTGGTCCGCCTGGCGCAGCAGGGATGCCTGCCGCCCGCCTGTCCGGACCTCACGGCACGGCGGCGGTAAAGCTCAGCTGCCCGCTGTAGTTGCCGGCCGTGCGGCTGACGGCGCTGTTGTAGGCAAAGGTCCAGTTGGCCGTGCGGATGGTCACCAGGCTGTTGACCGTACCGGTGCCGCCGCCGGTCACATTGACGCTGGTGCCGGTGCCGCTGGCTGGAATGGTGGGGGCCGGCAGCGCCGAATCGCTGCTGGTGACGCTGACCACATTCATCGGAATCGTGTTGGCGCCGCTGGTCAGTGCCGTGGTCACGGTCGCGAACACGCTGACCTGGCCGCCATTGCTGCGCACCTCGACCGGCAGCACATTGCCGCTGGCGGCGACTGCAAACGTCGGGGCGGTACCGTTCCAATTGACCGGTGTGTTGTTGCCATTGGCAGGCGTGGTGGGCACCGCCGGGATGCTGGGGCTCAAGCTGAAGCCGACCTGCGATGTGGTGCCGCCCGGTGTGGGCCAGGCACCGTCACCGACGCGGAAAAACAGGTACTTGTCGATCTGGATGGAAAAGTTCAGCGCGACCGCTGGCGTGGTGCGCGGCAGGTTGCCGGTACCCGATGTGGCACTGCCCGCCTGCGCAGCCGCAGACACAGCCGCGAGCGCCAGCGCCAGCAGCGGGCGCATCCGTGTCCGTGGGCCGCGCAGTGGGTTCATGGGAACTCCGCATTCAGCTTGAAGCTGCCCTTGTCCCAGTCCAGCATCCCGCTCGCCTTGATCGGGTAACGGGGCTGAATGGCAGGCTGGCCATCTTCTCCCTTGGGGACCAGCGCCAGGTGCCGGGTCTGGCCGGGCATGATCGGCGTGCCTTCAACGGCCAGCATGAAGTCGCGGCCTTGCGCATCCTTGGCGTCCACCGTGCCTTCGAGCCGGCCATGGGCATCGCCGGTGTTGCGCACGGTCAGCGCAGGGCTGCGCTTGCCGGCGATCTCGCGCATGCCGATCTGCTGCACTTCGAGCTTGGGCTCGGCGCCGCCGAGCATCACATAGACGGCCACGGCGATGCGGCCGGTGACCGGCAGGCTCAGGTGGGCGCCCCCGCTCTGGATGATGGTCTGCTGGGCCGGCTCCACCCCTTCGACGGCGATCATGAAGCGGCATTCGCCGCGCGGCGCATCGGCCGGTGGCGTGACTTGGAAGCGAAAGGCCTGTTTGGTCTGCGCCGGTACTTTGACGGTGCGGCGCTCCAGCGCCACCCAGGGGCGACAGCTGCCGGGCAGCAGCTCGTCGTGGTAGCTGATCTGGCCCTCGGCCGAGTAGCTCCAGTCCAGGGTGCGCACCGACAACGCAGTAGCGGCTGCGCCCAGGTTGTGCAGATCGATGGACTGGCCCAGGCGCTCGCCGCTCTTGGCCGTGAGCTCAAAGCGCGAGGGGGAGACCGCCATCTCGAACGGGGCCGCCTGGGCCAGGCAGGTGGCCAGGGGCAAGGCCAGCGACAGGGAACGTTGGAAGAAGCGGATCAGGGTCATGGCTGGGTCTCTATCTCAAAGTAGGATTCAAAGCGCAGGCTGCCACCCCGGCCCATCTGCAACTGGCGCTGGTCCAGGCGCAGCTGCAAATCAAAGCTTTCGGTGATCCAGGGCGCACGCACGGTGCCGGTCCAGACCAGCACCCGGTCACCGGGGCGGCCCATGCCGCCTTGGAACAGCCCGCTGCTGCGCCACTGCACCTGCATGCCCATCGGTGAGCGCAGGCCGGCCACCGCCAAGGGGATGACGTAGTAGATGCGTGCCTGCCTGCCCATATACGCGGCGGTGGCCAGCCGGTATTCCACGCGTCCGAAAGGCAGGCTGATGGTGTGGGGGTCGAGCATCTGCGCGTTGCGGAAATCTGCATGGATTTGCGCACGCGGGGAGCTGGAGTCGTCCAGCCGGGTAGGCTGGGCGTGCGCACTCTGGCCCCAGACGCCGGCCATGGCCAACAGCGCAGCACAACAGCGAAGGCGAAAGCTGGGCATGGACCTGTTTCCTTATTCCATCGACGCGGTGAAATACACCGTGCCCAGGTAGGTGCCTGCCGGGTAGAAGGTGTCATTGGCATAGCGGAAGGTCAAGCGCGTGGCACTCAGGTTCCGGGACTGGTAGGTCCAGGTGCCCAGGCAAAGAACGATAATCGGGATCGAGCAGACGTTGGCATTGGCATTGAAGTTGGCCAGCTGCTGGTTGTTGGCACCGCTGAACTGGCCGTTCTGGATATCCCCAGCGGCCGAGCCACTGCTGTTGCTGACGGTCCAGCTGATCTTGCTGAACGGGATGATGGTGCTGCCGCAGGAGCTGCTCTGGCAAATCAGCCCGGTGCCGGAATCCACCCGCAATGTGACGGGCCGGGCCACTTCCGAAGAGACGATCGGGCGCACCGGTGTGACCGAGATATCGATCGCGGGTGATCCGCTCACGGCCGTGGGCGTGAGGCCGGCATTGCTGCCCGTGACATTGAACTGCACCGTGTCGGTCCCTGCCGCGGACCCCACCTGCAGCGACAGCGCGTAGTTGCTGGTGCTTGCGTTGTCGCTGACCGTGATGATGACGGCGTTGGCGGGCCCGATGATGCCGCAGGCGAGCAGCACCAGCCCCGCGCCGCGCGGTGCGCATGCGGTCCGCAGGGCAGCATGCGCGGTGGTGGTTGCATCGCGCTGGGGCATCAGACGCCTGTGGCCGTGTAGGTGACCGAGCCGGTGTAGGTGCCGGCGCTCCAGGCGGTGGCCGTGCCGGTCAGTGCATAGGTCCAAGTGCCGCTCAACAGGGTGTTGGGCGTGAGCGTGGTGGATGCGCACGCGCCCAGGTTGGCGCCCGGATGGGGCACCGGCGTGGCGCCTGCGGCCACCACGGTGAAGTTGGCGTTGGGCGGGCCGCCGGCAGCGGGGCTCCAGGCTCCCACGGCGCAATTGATGTTGGCCGTGCCGGCATTGGTCCAGGCAGACACCGCCAGCACATTGCCCGTGGGGGTGACCGCCACGGTCGGGACGGTGCCATCCCAGGGAACCTGCACGTTGTTGGCGGTGGCCGTGGGCGTGGTGCCGGGCGTGGGCGGGATGGTCAGCGCCGCATTCCAGCTGACGGTGTCCTGCAGGGCATTGCTGGATCCGACCTTGAGCAGGATCAGCTTGGGGATGACCACGCTCAGGTTGACCTTGGCGGTGGCCGTCACGGTGCCGGTGCCGGCCGAGGAAAAGCCATATTGGCTCTCCGCCAGTGCATGGCCGGTGCAGGCCAGGGCGAGGGCAGTGCCCAGCGCGAGTGCATTCAGTTTTGGGTGTTTCATGGTTGTCGTCTTTCAAGGAGCAAGCGCCGCAGCGCCGGGAGTCGGCCGCCACGATGCACGGCGTGCAAGCGGAGGCCCGGGTTCTGCTGCATGGCTAGTCCTCCACCTTGGTGATGGGGATCTCGGCGTTGGCTTCGCCACGCAGCGGAACATCGACACTCAGTACCGCTCCATCGGCAGCACCCCAGGGCAGGGGCACGCTGTCGAGCGTGATGCTGAGTTGATGGCGGCCTATGCCGACCATCGGGAACAGGAAACGGCCTTGCGCATCGGTGGTGGTGCGGTAGCGCCCATCGAGCACCACCTCGATGCCCTGCGCGCCCGACTCGTCCGGCTGGATGCGTCCATCCTTGTTGGCGTCATAGAAGACCCGGCCGCCGACGCTGCCGCTGCCATTGCCGGGCGTGCCTGCGGCCACCGGAAAGGGCCGGCCGGTGCCCCCTTCCCAGCGCAGATAGACATACGCGGTCTTGTCGTTGCTGCGGTAGATTTGCGGGCTGGTCCAGTCCAGCACCTGCGTGGTGACCAGGCGCGCCTGGTTCAGCAGCACGCCCATGCCCATGCTCCAGCCATGGCCCCATTGCTTTTCCGCCAGCAGGTTGCCCGACAGGCCCCGGCTGGTGAAGAGGCCGCCGCTTTGCGAGGTGTAGCGCAGGTTGCCGGAAAAGCTCAGGCTGTTGCTGGCCCAGTAACGGCCTTGCAGGCCGGCCGTCGGGTAGTGCTGGACGCGGCCGTTGCTGCGGTCATCGGCCCAGCCGAGGGTGGTGACCAGCTCGGGGCGCATGGTCTCGCGCTGGGCGCGGATCCAGTCCTGCTCCCACTGCAGCTCGCGCCCGGTGGCGGTGCCATCGCCCAGCACGATCTGCTCATTGCTGCGCAGGCTCAGGCTCAGGCGCGAGCGCGGCAGATCGCCAAAGCGGGTCTGGTAGTAGCCATAGGCGTAGACGCTGCGCATCTTGCCATGCAGGCCACCGCCCTGGCCGTCTCCCGCATAGCGGGTCTGGTACAGGTTGAGGTTGCCGCCCAGCGCGGTTCTGCGGTCCATCTGGTAGTGCAGGTTGCCGCTCAGCCCCAAGCGGGTCTGACCCTGCTGGGCCGGCCAGTTGCTGGCGCGCATGCGTTCGGCATCGAGCCCGGCCCCCCAGCTCAGGCGGCTGGTGTTGTGGTCCAGGCGCCAGTAAGCGCCCTGGGTGCCGGAGGGCAGCAGGTAGTCGCCGAAATGCAGGTTGGGCCGGGTCACATAGGCGCCCCAGGTATGGCGGTAGCGGCCCAGCTTGGTGTCTGCCTCCAGGTACAGGCCTTGCGCGCTGCCGGAAGGCGCTTGTGCCGAATCGCTGCGGGTGGTGCTGCCTAGCGCGGTGAGCCGGCCGCGCAGCGCGCCATCCTGCTGCGTGGGCGAGCCATAACCGAGCGCGGCGGCCCAGCTGCTTACCCTTTTGCTGCCGCTGCCCGGCTCGTTCCACAGGCCATAGTCCACGGCGGCCACGTTGTGCGCCTGGTTCAGCTGCGCGGCGGCATACCAGGCCCCGCCCAGGCGCTGGGTGGCACCCACCCACGCCACGCTGCCCCGGCTTTTCTCGAAACCGGGGTAGGGCCCTCCCAGCAGGTCGCCGCGCTGGCCCATGCCGGCGCTGATGTCGAAATCTGCACCACCGATGCGGGTGGACAGGCCGCGCAAGGTGCTGGTGCCCAGCATCAGGCGGTAGTTCTGGCCCAGTCCTCGGGTGAGCTCGCTGTAGCTGTCGCCGATCGTTGTGTCCATGCGGATGCCGGGTGTCACCGGCATATCCAGGTTCTGGACCGTGATGCGCTGGCTGCTGGACCTGCGGGCATAACCGAGCGCGCCAATGCCGTTCCAGGCATCCTGGCCGCCATGCATGCTGCGCACATCGGCCTGCAGCATCCATTCGCCGTGGTTGAGGGTCTGCTGGCGGTACAGGATGCGCTGTCCCAGCTCGGTGCCACGCTGCTGGCCCTGGCTGCCGTGGTCGGACTGGCCCAGCCCCAGGCGGCTCTCCAGCGCCCAGCTGCGCAGGCCCAGCGGCAGGGTGCTGGGGTCCACGTCTGGGGCTTCTCCCGCCCGCAGGGCTGTCAGTTCATCGGCGCTCATGAAGTGGTCCTCGTAAGCGGCCGGTGCGGCCTCGATGACGGCCCGCAGCCGTGCCTGCTCTGCCTGTGCGGGGCTCAGTGACTCCACCCGGCTGCTGGCGCCTGCCTGGTCCTGCGCCAGTGCTGCGGCCGCTTGCAGACCGATTCCCAGCACCCATGCCCCCTGAGCCGCCCACCCTGCCAGCGCCTGGTGGAAACCAGTACTGCTGAAGAAGGGAGACCGCTCAATCACATTCATTTGTAATTAGGAGTTAACTACCGTTGCATTGATTTTGCGTGGCTGCTACCAATCAATTGTCAAAATTTGATACATAACGTTAAGTGTGTCAGAGGAGATCACAAAGTTGAAGGGCGCTCTTTGTAAAGATAATTGAAGCTGGACTCTGCTGTTCATCATCATCATTTATGAGCGGTTCATGTCATAAATCTATCGTTGATATTGATCAACTGGATAAGCAATTCCAAAAACACCGCCCGACCTTGAAGCGGCGCGGCCTGCACCCATATAGGCCCTTGTTCTGTGTTGATGAAGATTGACCTCCCATGACCAAAAAAACCCATTCCTTTCAGGCCGAAGTGGCCCAACTGCTCCACCTGGTGACGCATTCGCTGTATTCGAACCAGGAGATTTTTTTGCGCGAGCTGATCTCCAACGCGTCGGATGCATGCGACAAGCTGCGTTTTGAAGCGCTCAATGACAGCGGTCTGTACGGTGACCAGCCGGATCTGGAAGTGCGCGTGTCCTATGACACCAAGGCCAAGACCTTGACCATCACCGACACCGGTATTGGCATGACGACGCAGGAGGCCATCGACAACCTGGGCACGATCGCCAAGAGCGGCACCAAGGCCTTCATGGACAAGCTCAGCGGGGACCAGAAGGCCGATTCGCAGCTGATCGGGCAGTTCGGCGTGGGCTTCTACTCCGGCTTCATCGTCGCCGACAAGATCACCGTGGAGTCGCGCCGCGCAGGCGCCCAGGCGACGGAAGGCGTGCGCTGGACCAGCGGCGGCATGGGCGACTTCGAGGTCGAGCAGATCGAGCGTGCCCAGCGCGGCACCAGCATCATCTTGCACCTGCGCGAAGATGCCCAGGACTTCCTCAACGGCTACAAGCTCAAGGAAGTGATCGCCAAGTATTCCGACCACATCAGCCTGCCCATCCTGATGGAGAAGGAAGAGTGGAAAGAGGGCGAGAACGGCCAACCCGGCGAGATGGTCAAGACGGGCGAGTGGGAAACCGTCAACAAGGCCAGTGCGCTGTGGACCCGCGCCAAGAAGGACATCACGCCCGAGCAGTACCAGGATTTCTACAAGGCCATCAGCCATGACTATGAAGACCCGCTGACCTGGAGCCACAACCGCGTCGAAGGCAATACCGAGTACACGCAGCTGCTCTACATCCCCGCCAAGGCGCCGTTCGATCTGTACCAGCAAGGCAAGCATGCGGGCATCAAGCTGTACGTCAAGCGCGTGTTCATCATGGACGATGCCCAGGCGCTGATGCCCCAGTACCTGCGCTTTGTCAAAGGCGTGATCGACTCGGCGGACCTGCCGCTGAATGTGAGCCGTGAGCTGCTGCAGGAAAGCCGCGATGTGCGCCTGATCCGTGATGGCTCGGTCAAGCGGGTGCTGTCGATGCTCGAAGACCTGGCCCGCCATGACAAGCCCCAGGCGGCTGCCGAAGGCAGTGACGGCGTGGTGGACGTGGTCAGCGAAGACGACAAGGCCAAGGAAGGCAAGTACAGCCGCTTCTACAGCGAGTTTGGCGCCGTGCTCAAGGAAGGTCTGGGTGAGGACTTTGGCAACAAGGACCGCATCGCCAAGCTGCTGCGCTTTGCATCGACCACGCACGAAGGCCTGAACACCTCGTTTGCCGACTACAAGGCGCGCATGAAGGAGGGCCAGGAGGCCATCTACTACATCACCGCCGATACGCTGGCCGCTGCCAAGAGCAGCCCGCAGCTGGAAGTCTTCAAGAAAAAGGGCATCGAGGTGCTGCTGATGACCGACCGGGTCGACGAGTGGGCGCTGAACTTCCTGCAGGACTTTGACGGCACGCCGCTGCAATCGGTGGCCAAGGGCGCCGTCGATCTGGGCAAGCTGCAGAACGAGGAAGAGAAAAAGGCTGCCGAGGAAGCGGCCGAAGCTTTCAAGCCCGTGCTGGCCAAGCTCAAGGATGCGCTCAAGGACCGTGCCGAGGATGTGCGTGCAACCAGCCGTCTGGTGGATTCGCCCGCCTGCCTGGTGGTCTCGGACAGCGGCATGAGCCTGCAGCTGGCCCGCTTGCTCAAGCAGGCTGGCCAGGCCGCCCCCGAGAGCAAGCCGGTGCTCGAGGTCAATCCAGAGCACCCGCTGGTCCGGAAGCTCGATGGCTCGGTGCATTTCCATGATCTGGCCCAGATCCTGTTTGACCAGGCCGTACTGGCCGAGGGCGGCCTGCCGGACGACCCGGCCGCTTATGTCAAACGGGTGAACGCACTGCTGGCATAACGCAGCGGCCCTCCCAGAAAATCCCTGCCGGGTAAAAAACCCGGCGGGGATTTTTGTTTTTCTGCCGCTTGAACGCCGGGAAAATCCTTGCGCCGGGAAGAGGGTTATCGCAAGGCACAGCGGCAATAACAAGGCCGGTCCATGCCGGGGTACCGGTATTTATGACAAAAGGGAAGTGCTTACTTTCGACGGCGGATTATCCCGCTATACCCTGATAAATCACAGTTTAGAATTGTTAACATATCGAAACACCATTATTTCGGTGGTGGGCCGAGGCCGCGCCGGCTGCACCGATTATGTGTCCAATTGTTTCAATACGCCGGTGCAGCCGGCCCCTGCGGTGGAAAAAGCGGCTGCAGCAAGAAGACCTCTGAAGCCCTCTCGCTGACAGAGGGAGGAGGGGGACAGCCCGGCGCTGCGTAGCTTTCCTTCGCTGTGCAGACTCCTGAAATTGGTTATTTATCAAATAAATCAGTCCATTGGATGTATGCCATTGCGGGTGGGCGCAGCCGCTGCGGAGCAGCGCGGGGCGCTGCCCGCCTCTGCGGTGCTGTTGTATCCCGATGCTGGCTGGGGGCGGCAGGCTTCCCGCGTGGCGAGGCCGGTTCGTAAATGCTATGGGCAGCTCTGCATTGTTTTGCTGCATCATTTTTATATAGCTAATAAATTTATTGAAAGTTTATTGGGTATATACGCCGGATGCCGGTGCTACATTCGCAGCCCTTGTTGTCAGGTACAGCAGGTTATTAAGGTTCCGTTACTACCACTGGTCGTTATCTTGGCGGTCGCTGAGAAAATCTTTGGTATGTAGCAAAAATCTTTTATTTCACTGAACACGCAAGCCGTTATCTCTGTTTTTTGAGGAGAGGGCGGAGCTTTGCCTTTTTTAAGCAGGACGTTGAAAGTGTTACTCCCGTATCGATCACCGCCGCTACGCACCACGGTGCGTTGCAGCGTTGCCCTGGCCTTGTTGTCGGGTCTGATGCCGGCCGTGGTGGCCGCCCAGTCGACCCAGTACGACATCTTTGTGAACCACGACGCCTTTGTTGCGCAGACCGGCACCGTTGCCGAGAGCGGATCGGTCGATGGGCCGGTGGGCGCGGACTTTGTCTACCGCGCCAAGGTCAAGCTCAATGGCGGCACCGGCGAGGTATCCAACGTCCTGTTGCTGCAGCAACTGCCAGCGGGTGCCATTTTTCAGGGCATCGTCGCGCCTGCCGGCGTGCAGTGTGACGAGCCCCTGCCCAAGGCGGGCGACACCATCCAGGCCGGCGCTGCACTGCGCTGCCATCTTCCGCTGGTGACGGCGGCCGATTTCGTCGCGGTGGACTTCCGCGTCAAGCTGCCCACCGCTGGCACCGACTGGACGGCGCAGGCCTCTGCCTCCAGTCCCAACAACGTGGATCCGGATGCGGGTGAACTGGCCCCGAACCACAGCCGCATCGAACGCACGATCACCACCTATGAGCGTGCTGATCTGGCCGTACAGATCCTGGCGCCTGTGAATGGCGCCACGCATACGCAGGGCGACAAGGTCGACTACCAGCTCCAGGTGCGCAACGCGGACTCGCCCTATGCCTTTGCACTCAAGGCGGGCGAAAAGGCGACCGTGCGTTTTCCACAGCCCGAGGGAACCGAGTTCCAGGGCAGCCCTGGCGGCAATGGCTGGGCCTGCCAGCTGGTGGACGACACCAGCGCCAACCAGCCCGTGCCGGTATGGAGCTGCAGCTACACCGTGCCCGCCGGCCAGTCCGTCGGCCGTGGCCAGGATTTGCCGCTGCTGAGCGTGCCTGTGCTGGTCAAGGCCAGCGGCGGCCAGGTGGCCAGTGCGGTGTCGGTGGCGGGTGAAACCGCCACGGGCCAGCTGTTTCTGGATGCCGACCCTGACAACAACACCGATGATGTGCAGATCCAGGTGCAGCCCAATGTGAACCTGGACATGGCCCTGACCAAGGTCGTGAATCCGAAGGTGGTGGACAAGAAGGCCGCCGCACCTGTGCCGGTGGTCTACACGCTCAGCGCCAAGCGGGTCGCTGGCGAGCTGGTGCCGCAGGACATCGAGGTGACGGACACGCTGCCCGCCGGTGTCAGCTTCGTCTCTGCCAGCGGTACCGGATGGGACTGCAGCAACAATGCGCAGGTCGTTCGCTGCCGCTACAGCGGTGCATTTACAGCGACCCTGCCCCAGATCACGGTCCATGCCACCGTCGATACGGCTTCCGTGGCAGCCGAAAGTGTGGTCAACAACGCCGCCCAGGTCTCGGCCAGCAATGAATCGCCTGCCAATGTAGGCGACAACAACAAGGCGCAGGCCAGCGTGCTGGTCAGCAACCAGGTGGACCTGGCCGTGAGCAAAAGCACCACGGCGTCGGTGATTGCCTCCGGCCAGCCGTACCAGTACGCGGTCAAGATCAAGAACAATGGCCCGCTGGATGTGCTGGAGGGACAGACGATCACGGTGACGGACCAATTGGATGGGCAGTTGCAGTTCACCGGGGTGCCCGCAGGCTCTCCGTGGACGTGCAGCCCCGAAAGCACGACGGCTACTGAACTGGGCCGGCTGCTGACCTGCACCTTCACGGGAGGCATCGCCGCGGGCAAGACCTCGGAGTTGCTGCTCAATGTGGTCGCGCACATCGATCCGGGCCAGGGCAAGTTTGCCACCATCAAAAATGGCGCCCAGGTGACCGGCGTGGACGGGCGGGGCAGCGCCGCCATCGGCCATATTGCCGACAGCAACAGCGTGAACCTGTCGGAGGCCAAGGCCGATCTGTCGATCAGCAAGTCGGCTGCGGTCACCGGCGCATCGGCGGCGTCCGGTGCCGAGGTCGTCTACCGCTTGCGCGTCAAGAACGACGTGCCCGCTGACGCCGGCAATGTGGACCTGCAGATGGCCAGGACCGTCAAGGTCACGGACACCGTGGGCAACCTGCTGACCTCCTACAGCGCAGGCGTGCTGGGGGTACAACCCTATGCCAACGGACGCTATCTGACGGCCGAAGTCACCATGCCCGGCGGCAATGGCGCGGAGTCGGATGCCTGTTCGATCTCGGGCGACAACAACCAGAAGTCCGCCACCGTGACCTGCAACTTCCGCAACCTGCCCGCCGATCCGGCAGCGGAATACCTGGTCGTCATCAAGGCGCGCCAGTATGTGGACCCCAAGGACGATGCCACGCAGACCAACACCATCGTCAATGTGGCGGATGTGAGCTCGCCCGATACGGCAGAGTTCAACACCGGCAACAACCGCTCCCAGGCCTCGGTGGAGCTGGAAGCCCTGACCGATCTGACCGTAACCAAGCAGGCTGCGCCCGAGAGCGCTGCCGCCGGCCAGGCGATCACCTACACCTTGACCGCCAAGAACAGCGGCCCCTCGCAGGCGCGCAAGGTCAGCGTGACCGATCAGTTGCCGCTGAACACGATCTGGGTGGGCGCTGCGCCCAGTATTGCCGGGGGCAGCTGCAGCTTGAGCGGCGGCGCCACGTTTGCAGCAGGCTTGGAGATCATCGAAGCCAACCGCACGCTGACCTGTACCTGGACTGACACCGTGGCCGAGAAGGCGCAAAAGACCGTGACCTACCAGCTGCGCTCGCGTGCCAAGGACTACCCGGCTCAGCTGGACAACCGCGTGGTGGTGGCGTCGGTCACGCCGGAGACGGATCTGAGCAACAACAGCGCCCACGAAACGGTGCCGCTGAACACGCCCCAGGTCGATGTGCTGGTGAACATGCGCCACACCAATGACGGCATTCCGCTGGACACCGGCAAGACCCAGTACACGATCACGGTCACCAACAGTGGTGCCTCGCAGTCGTACGCAACCGGCGTGCAGATGGTGGACCAGTTCCCGGCAGCCGGATCGACGGCCGACTTCCGCTTTGTCTCGCTCGACAGCGTGCAGCTGGCCAATGGCGATGCCCGCTTCAGTACCGACAGCTGTACCGTGCCGGCATCCGGCGCGCTGGCGGGCAGCCTGGTCTGTGATTTCCCCTGGCTGGCGCCTGGCGAATCCGTGGCGATCAAGTTCACGATGGAGCCAGCCTCGCTGCTCGATGGCCGCGCCGTCGGTACCATCAACCACCGCGCCAGCGTGAAGGCCGATGTGGAAGTGCTGGAGGGCGTGGATGTCAGCAAGAACAACCAGACCACGGACCGCACGTCGACCTATGACCCGGCACAGGTCTCGCCCGGGGACCTGGACAAGCTGCGCTATGTGGACCTGTCGCTGACCAAGACCGCGTCGGCGGGCGATGCGGTGGATGTGGGCGATCTGATTGCCTACACCTTGACGGTGAAGAACGAGGAAGACCCGGCCGCCAACCCGCGCAATGACCTGGTGGATGGCCATGCCGTCGTCAGCGATGTGCTGCCCGACGGCCTGGCGCTGGAAGGAGCAGCGCCTGATGGCTGCAGCTATACCGAGGCGACGCGCAGCCTGCGCTGCGAGATCACATCGCTCAATGCCGGGCAGACGCGGGACTTCCGCTTCACGGCCAAGCTGCTGTCGCGCCCGCAGGCGCAGACCAGCGTGGTCAACAGCGCCAGCCTCTCCAGCCCCGGTGATACGGATGAGTCCAACAACGACAGCCGCACCGAGACGCCACTGGCGCTGGTGGATCTGGCCCTGCGCAAGACGGTCGACAAGGCCCAGGCCGCTGCAGGCGATGCGTTGACTTACACCTTGACGGTTGTCAACAACGGCCCGGCAGCAAGCCGTGAAGCCAGCGTGACCGATGTCTTGCCCCAAGGCCTGGTCTTTGTTCAGGCGTCGCCCGCCTGCCGCTTCGACGCCGATAGCCGCACACTCCGTTGTGCGCTGGAGCCGCTGGCCGCCGGTGCGTCCTTGGCATTGACGGTCGAGACCACCGTGGATGCGGCGCTGCAAGGCCCGGCCAGCCTGGTCAACACGGCTGCCGTGGACCTGGCCGGTGATTCCGATCCAAGCAACAACGAAAGCACTGCGGCAACGACCATCCCTGGCAAAGACAGCGGGGGCAATGAAGGCAAGCCCGATGGCAAGCCCGCCGTGCCGGTGCCTGTGCCCACCCTGGCACCGGCTGGCCTGCTGCTGATGGCGTTGGCGATGGCTGCGCTGGCAGCGCTGCGACTGGGACGCCGCAGCCGTTAAGCGCGCATCCCGGATGCACCTCCGCCCCCAAGCCGCGCATCGCCATGCGCGGCTTTTTTACGTGGGGGATTTGCCGCATGAACACCAGTTGTTGACAGAGGCATTTCCCCCGCTCAGAACTTTAACGGCTATATTTGCTCCTACGTCCACTTCGACGACAGCAGGCACTCACCATGGTTCGCTTCTTTTTTGTATTTCTGGGGCTGCAGCTCTCCTTGTTCGGTCTCAACATGCTGAGCTGGGTGCAAAAGCACCTGGTCGAGCCGTGGACAGCCATGCTGGCGCAGATCTGCGCTTTTTTGGTGACCTGGTTTGACAAATCGGCAGTGGCAGAAGGCAAGGTGCTGTGGAACCATGCCACCAACTTTGGCGTGTCCATCGAGGCCGGCTGCAACGGCATCGAGGCCTGCATTGTGTTGTTTGCCGCCATCATGGCCTTTCCATCCAGCTGGCGCCACAAGCTCATCGGCCTGGTGCTGGGTTTCATCGCGGTCCAGGCCGTCAATATCGTGCGCGTGATCAGCCTGTTCTACCTCGGCCAGTGGAACATGTCGGCTTTCAACTTCGCCCATGAGTACCTGTGGCAGGCGCTGATCATGCTGGACGTGCTGGTGGTCTGGCTGGTCTGGGTGCGTGCAGGCCAGCGCGCCAAGCGGGCCGAGGATGGCTCGGACGCGCCACCCCCCTCGGGCTCGGGGGCGGGTCCGGCGCTGGCCGCGGCCTGACCTGCACCGGCCAGCAGTGTGCGCACTGCTGGCTTTTTTCCATTCACCGCACTAGAAATACATGGCCCCCAGGGCCGAGACCGAGGAAGAGGGATGAAGCGCTTGAACCCGATACAGCGATTTGCGCTGCTGGCCTTCGCCGGCATCATCGTGCTGACCACGTTGTGGGTGCAACTGTCTCCCTGGATGGGCTACCCGGTGGCGGTGATCTCCAAGGAAGGCATGCAGGACCTGGCATCGGGCTGGGTCAAGCAGGTGCACATCGCGCCGGGCAAGATCGAGGTCGACACCTCGGTCGGCGTTGCCAATGCCAACACCGGTGGCCGCTGGGCCGAGATCTCGGTCGATGGCGACCCGGGCCGCTATGCCTACGGATTTCCGATCTTCTTGGCGCTGTTGCTGGCCGCCTGGCGCAAGGGGCGTGTCTGGCGTGCGGTTCTCGGTTATGTGATCTTGCTGCCGTTCCAGGCCTTCAGCATCTCCACCAGCCTGCTGATGCAGGTGGTGCTGGCCACCAACCTGGACCTGCGCCTGCTGAAAATTTCGCAGACCCAGCTGGATCTGCTGGCCTATGGCTACCAGCTGGGCAGCCTGGTGCTGCCGACCCTGGTGCCGTTTTTGCTGTGGCTGTGGCTGGACCGCCAGTTTGTCAACGAAGTGCTGGTCGAGGCCTGGAAGAAGAACATCCAGCCCAAGCTGGTGCCGCGCCCCACCGTGGTGCGCCCACCGCCACCACCGCCGCCAGAGCAGGTGATCCGCCCGGCAGAGAGCGGGCCCGAGATCTCGCACGAGATCAGCATCACCTTGCCACCGCGCAAATAAGCGAGCTCCTATTGCCGGGGGGCTGGCACTTGCGTGCGCCAGGTGGCTAGCGCCAGCGCCGTGGCCAGCAGCGCAAACACCGCGCAGAATGCCAGCAGCGCGCGTGACAAACCCACCTGGTCGGACAGCCAGCCAATCCCCAGAATGGGCAAGATTGTGCCCACATAGCCGGTGACCAGGTAGGTGGCCAGCAGGCCGGCCCGGTTGTCGGCCCGTGCCACCTTGTTGACCACCGAGATGCCGCCCAGGTTGCACAGGCCATGGCCGAGTGCGGCAGTCAGCACGCAGAGCAGAAACACGCCGGCCGAGCTGGCAAACACGTTGACGATCAGCAGCAGGTTGCACAGCGCCAGCGATGCGTAGCCGGTGATCAGCACCTTGCGGGTGACAAAGCCCTTGGCGGCATACTGCGTAGCGGCCGACAGCAGCAGGATCAGGCCGATCGATGGCCCGCTGATCGCCGGCCCATGCAAGGGCAGCATGCTTTGCATGAAGCTGGGGGCGAGCGATGCGAACAGACTGAACATGCCAAAGGCGCAGAACGCCCCCATTGAGGCCAAGCCATAGCGGCGCAGCGCAGCGCGCTCCGGGAAGGTCAGGCGCGGCATCAGCTGACGCAGGCCAAAACGGGTGCTGGCAGGCGCGGGCTGCAAGTGGGCCGGCAGCTGCACCTGGAACAGCGAATAAATCGCCAACGCACTCAGCAGCAGCGATGGCAGATAGGCGCTGCGCAGCGGAAAGGGCGCCCATTGCGCCACCAGGCCACCGACGATGGGCCCCAAGCCAAAACCAAAGGCAATCGTCAGACTGGTGGTGGCAGCGGCGCGCTGCGTGTCACCGCTGGTATTGAGCTGGGTCAGGCCCAGCGAGGCCGAGGTCGTGATCATGCCCGAGGCCAGGCCAATGATGATGCGGCTCAGGCCAAACACCTGCATGTTCCAGGCCAGTGCCGACAGCAGCACGCCGCTGCTCATCAGCATCAATCCCGCCCGCAGCACCTTGAAAAAGCCATAGCGCGTCGTGATCGCGCCCAGCAGCATCAGGCTGGTGAGCGCTGCGGCCATGTACAGCACAAACACCTGGGTGATGGCGCTGGGCGGCAGCTGCCACTGCGCCTGGTACAGCGGGTAGAGCGGGCTGGCCAGCGCCGTGCCCATGACGCCGACGCACATCGAGAAGCACACCCAGAAATAGGGCGGCCAGGGGTATTTCATTGCAGGACTTGGATCTGGGCTGCGGTGGCTGCAGCAGGCCAGCGGCGGGTAGCGGCTGGCCGGCAAGGACGGTGGGCTGGATTGTAGGCAGCGGGGCCGCGCATGTCGCTAGGCGGCGCAGGTGCCCATGGCCTGGCGTAGGACATAGGCAGACAAAGTCCATGGCAATGCCCTTGTAGCGCGGGACCGTGGGGCAAAGGCTGGTAAAAATAGCCATGATCCGAATGTCCACGCTGTCCTTTTCGCCTCCCCGCCACTGCCGCGCTGCGGCTGCCGCTGCCATCGCGGTGGCCTGCGTGGCTGCGCTGTCCGCCTGCTCACCGTATATAGGTGTGGGCGTGCCGGTGGGGCCGTTTTCGGTCGGCGTCGGTGTGGGCAGTGGCGGTGTCAGCGCCGGGGTGGGCACGGGCGTGGGCCCCGTCGGTGTGGGTGTGGGGGTCAACCAGCGCGGCCAGGTGACCGGCAATGCGGGTGTCGGCGTGGGCACCTCCGTCGGTGGTGCGAATGTGGGCGTGGGGGTGGGCACCGGCACGGTGCTGTATGACCCCGCTGCGCCCGTGGCGCCTGCATCGGCCCCCGCAACGGCACCGGACTATGCCCGGTCCGCACAGCCCGGCGTGGTCGTACCAGGGGTGGTCAACCCACCCACGGGTGAGCACGATGCCAACCTGCAGTGGCGCGGCGCTGACGGCCAACTGCTGCCCGACTGCCGGCTGAACAACCGCTGTTAACCGGTTCTACACATACAGCGGCGGCTCGTCCATCGCGATGAGCTGGGCCTGCAGCAGCTGCGTCTGCTCCTGCCAGTAGGCCTCGCTGCCAAACCAGGGGAAATGGATCGGGAAGATCGGGTCGTCAAAACGCCGGGCCAGCCAGGCGCTGTAGTGGATCAGGCGCAGGGTGCGCAGCGGCTCGATCAGTACCAGCTCGCGCCGGTCAAACGGGCGGAACTGCTCATAGCCTTCCACGAGGGTCGACAGCTGCGCGCTTTGCTGACGGCGGTCGCCTGACAGCAGCATCCACAGGTCCTGCACAGCGGGGCCGCTGCGTGTGTCATCCAGATCGACAAAATGCGGGCCGCCGCCCTGGTTCTCAGGCGGCACCCACAGCACATTGCCCGGGTGGCAGTCGCCATGCAGGCGCAGGCTGCGAAAGCTGCCTGCGGCAAAGTGGCCGGTCGCGCTGCCCGGGTCGATGATCTCGCAGATCTTGTCGGTGGCTCGGCGGCAGGCATCGCTCCAGGCGCTGCGCTGGCCGGGCGGGATGGCGCCGTGCGCCATCAGCCAGTCATGGGGTTCGCGGGCAAAGTCCTGGGCGTTGATGCTGGGGCGGTGCGCAAAGGGCTGGGCTTCGCCCACGGTGTGGATGCGGGCCAGAAAGCGGCCGACCCATTCGAGCACTTCCCAATCGTCCAGATCGGGCTGGCGCCCGCCCCGCCACGGCGAGACCGAGAAACGAAAACCGCCATGCTGCAGTAGGCTGTGGCCGCCCAGTTGCAGCGGTGCCACTACCGGCACTTCGGCATCGGCCAGCTGCTGGGAGAAATGGTGTTCCTCGGCAATGGCCGCATCGCTCCAGCGGCCGGGGCGGTAGAACTTGCAGACCACCTTGCTGCCGTCTTCCAGCCAGACCTGGTAGACCCGGTTCTCATACGAGGACAGCGGATTGAGGCGGCCATCACCCCACAGGCCGACCGATGCCAGCGCATCGAGCACCAGATCGGGGGTCAGTGCGGCATAGGCATGTTCCTGTTGCGGGCTGCTGGGCGGGTAGTCATCGTTGTCGTGCATCCTGCCATTGTGCGCCCATCTTGTGACGGCCATGGAGAGGACAGGGACGCAAAAAAAGCCGGGCATGCAAGGCATGCACCGGCTGTACTGGAGAGGGTCAATCGTTCAGCAGTGAGGCTTAGAACGTCTTTACGATCTCTATACGAGGAGATCGTAAACACGTTCTTACACCACCACGGTCAGGGTCTTGTCGATATTGCCGCGGGTGGCGTTGGAGTAAGGGCAGACCAGGTCGGCGTCATGCACCAGCTTTTCAGCGGCGGCCTTGTCCATGCCGGGCAGGTTGACCGTCAGGCGGGCTGCAATGCCGTAGGCGTTGGGAATGGGGCCCAGGTCCACTTCGGCGTCGATCGACAGGCCATCGGGCAGCGCAAGCTTTTGCTTGCCGGCAACCGCCTTGATCGCGCCGATGAAGCAGGCAGAGTAGCCTGCGGCAAACAGCTGCTCGGGGTTGGTGCCCTGGCCGCTGGTACCGGGCGAGGACAGTTGCACGTCCAGGCGGCCATCATTGGTGCGCGATGCGCCGTCGCGGCCGCCGGTGGTGTGTGCGTGGGCGGTGTACAGAACTTTTTCGAGAGTAGCCATGGTGAACTCCTGGTCAACGGTGGGACAAAAAAACTGCTTCTTCAAGAAGCGGCGGGCAGCGGCGCGGCCAATCGGCTGCGCAGCTGTTGGATCTGTTGGGTCAAGGCCTGCAACTCCTGCAAGCTGCATTGGCTGCGCTCCAGCACACAGGCGGGAACGGCGGCTGCTTGCTCGCGCAGTTGCCGGCCGGCATCGGTCAGGTGCACGCGCACGCGGCGCTCATCGTCGCTGTCGCGCTGGCGCTGCAGCCAACCGGCAGTCTGCATGCGCTTGAGCAGCGGCGTCAACGTACCCGAATCCAGGTACAGGCGCTCGCCCAGCTCGGAGACCATGCAGCCATCGCCTTCCCACAGTACCAAGAGCACCAGGTACTGCGGGTAGGTCAAACCCAATGGTTCGAGCAGGGGCTTGTACAGCTTGGTCATTGCCAGTGAGCTGGAGTACAGCGCAAAACACAGCTGCTGGTCGAGCAGCAGCGCGTTGTGGGCAGTGGCAGGGTTGGCGTTAGGCATGGGTTGAATTATAGTGCCCAATTAAATTGTGCACAACTTAATTGGGGAAACACCTGCAGCCAACAGGGTGTTTGCCCAGGGCCGGTGCATGGCCCTGGCTTCGTCTGAAAGGCAGGCAACCCGCGCCGCAGATCGCGGCTGGGTTGCGCCCCGTCCATTCAATATGCGGTCTGCACCACCTGGCCGCTGCTGTCCTTGAATTTGACAGCCACCGCATCGGCAGCGGTGCGCAGCAGGATCAGGTCCATCGAGACGGCGACAAACTGTGCGCCCAGTGCCAGGCATTCGCGGGCGCGGGCTTCGTCCACCATCAGGATGCCGGGGGCCTTGCCGGCAGCGCGGATGCGGGTGATGGCGTCATTGATCGCGGCATTGACCACCGGGTGGCGCGGCTGGCCGGGGTAGCCCATGCTGGCCGACAGGTCGGCAGGACCGATGAAGATGCCGTCCACCCCATCGACGGCGGCGATGGCCTCGATCTGGTCCAGCGCCTGCGCGGTTTCCACCTGCACCAACAGGCACAGCTCCTTGTCGGCATCGTCCACATACTGCATGTCGCGGCCAAAGTTGCTGGCGCGCATCGAGCCGCCCATGCCGCGAATGCCCTTGGGCGCATAGCGCATGGCCTGCACGGCGGCGCGGGCTTCGTCGGCGTTCTGCACAAAGGGGATCAGCAGCGTTTGGGCGCCAATGTCCAGGTAACGCTTGATGAGGACCGGGTCATTCCAGGCCGGGCGCACCACGGCGCTGGTGGGACGGGGCTGCAGCGCAGCTTCTACCGCCTGCAGCTGCTGCAGCACCTGGGGCACATCGTTGGGCGAATGCTCGGTGTCGAGCATGATCCAGTCATAGCCGCTGCCGGCCAGCAGCTCGGTGATATAGGGCGAAGGAAAGGCCGACCACAGGCCGATCTGTGCCTGGCCGGCGGCCATGGCTTTTTTGAAGAGGTTCGGAGTGGGCATGCTTGTCTCGGTGGTGGGGTGTTGTTTGTGTGGTGGGGTCAGGGCAGGAGGTGGATCTCGTCGTTGCTCAGCGGCCAGCGGCAGCTGCCTGCCAGGGTGTGCCATTCGCTGGCGCCCAGGTCCAGCGCCTGCTGGTCCGCCATGGCCGTCACGCTGCGGCAGATGGGCTTGAAATGCCTGGCGGCCACCGTGTCGCGCCCGTAGCGCTGGTAGTAGCGCTTCAAGTGCAGATCGGCAGCCGGCACCCGGGCGGCGACATAGGCCAGGTAGTCGCGGTAGAGCGCATCGACCGGCGCATCTTCGAGCTGCTGCTTCCAGATGCGAAAGCCGGCCAGGCAGGCCACCAGGGCCAGCACCAGCGCGGCCACAGGCAGGGCCTTTTTCCAGATCGGGGTGCTGCGTGGCGCGGGCATGGGGCAGGGGTCGCTGGGCAGCGCAGGCGCCCGCGCTCAGGCGTAGCTGTAGACGCCCTTGCCGGTCTTGCGGCCCAGCTGGCCGGCGGCGACCATTTCCTTGAGCAGCGGGCAGGGGCGGTATTTGCTGTCGCCAAAGTCTTTCAGGTAGACCTCCATCACGGCCAGGCAGACATCCAGACCAATCATGTCGGCCAGCGCCAGCGGGCCAATCGGGTGGCTGCAGCCCAGCTTCATGCCGTCATCGATATCCTGGGCAGAGGCAATGCCTTCGGCCAGCACATAGAAGGCCTCGTTGATCATCGGCACCAGAATGCGGTTGACGACAAAGCCGGGCGAGTTCTTCACGCTGATCGGTGACTTGCCCAGGCTCTCGGCCAGTGCCTTGACGGCGTCATGCGTGGCGTCGCTGGTCTGCAGGCCACGGATCACTTCGACCAGCGCCATCATCGGCACCGGGTTGAAGAAGTGCATGCCGATGAACTTGTCAGCGCGCTTGGTGGCAGCAGCCAGTTGGGTGATCGAGATCGACGAGGTGTTCGATGCCAGCAGTACGGACGGGTCGAGCAGCGCATCGACCTGCTGCAGGATCTTGAGCTTGAGCTCGTAGTTCTCGGTGGCCGCCTCGATCACCAGTTGGGCCTTCTGCAGGTCTTCATAGCGGGTGCTGCCCTGGATGCGGCCCAGTGCGGCGGCCTTGTCGGCTTCGCTGATCTTTTCCTTCTTGATCAGGCGGTCCAGGCTGCTGCCCACCGTCGCCAAGCCCTTTTGCACGGCGGCGTCCGAAATGTCCACCATCACCACATTCAGCCCGGCCACTGCGCAGGTCTGCGCAATGCCGTTGCCCATGGTGCCTGCACCAATTACGCCTACGGTCTGGATCGTCATCTGTCTTCCTTGGGTCCTGTTGCTGGGAGAGGGGCTGGCCTGCATCCGCCCTGCAGTGCCTATCGGCAAGCCCGGTGGCAAGATCATAGCGGCAGGTGTTGCACTGCGGCACAAACTGGGCGACAGAGCGCGGGGATAGGCGAGGGTTCTAAAATGCCCCCCATCGCTGCGCCGCAGCCCCTTAGTAGACACGACCTGATATGACCACCTTCGGCACCCCGCTCACCAAGAACGCAACCAAAGTCATGCTGCTGGGCAGCGGCGAGCTGGGCAAGGAAGTGCTGATTGCCTTGCAGCGCCTGGGCGTGGAGACGGTGGCAGTGGACCGCTATGACCATGCGCCCGGCCAGCAGGTGGCGCACCATGCCCGCACCATCACGATGAGCGACCCGGCCCAGCTGACGGCGCTGATCGAGGCAGAAAAGCCCGACATGGTGGTGCCCGAGATCGAAGCCATTGCGACGCCCGCGCTGCAGGCGCTGGAGGCCGCAGGCACCGTGCGCGTGGTGCCCACCGCCCGCGCCACCCGTTTGACGATGGACCGCGAAGGCATCCGCCGCCTGGCGGCCGAGACCCTGGGCCTGCCTACCAGCCCCTACCAGTTCTGCGACAGCCTGGCAGAGCTGCAGGCGGCCATCGATGGCGGCATTGGCTACCCCTGCGTGGTCAAGCCGGTGATGAGCAGCTCGGGCAAGGGCCAAAGCAAGATCGACAGCCCGGCTGATGTGGAAAAGGCCTGGAACTATGCGATGGAAGGCGGCCGGGTGCAGGGCGGCCGCATCATCGTCGAAGGCTTTATCGACTTTGACTACGAAATCACCTTGCTGACCGTGCGCGCCAAGAATGCCGCCGGCCAGATCGAAACCCATTTCTGCGAGCCCATCGGCCATGTGCAGGTGCAGGGCGACTATGTGGAGAGCTGGCAGCCGGCCCGCATGGCGCCCGGCGCGCTGACCCTGGCGCAGGACATTGCCCGCGCCATCACCAGCGACCTGGGCACCGGCCTGAACGGCGAGCCCGCCGGCCTGGGCCTGTTTGGCGTGGAGCTGTTCGTCAAGGGCGACCAGGTCTGGTTCAGCGAAGTGAGCCCCCGCCCGCATGACACCGGCATGGTGACCATGATCACCCAGTGGCAAAACGAGTTCGAGCTGCATGCCCGCGCCATTCTGGGCCTGCCGGTGGACACCAGCCTCAAGACCGCCGGCGCCAGCGCAGTGATCTACGGTGGTGTCGATGCCCAGGGCATTGTGTTTGATGGTGTCGATGCCGCTCTGCAGATCCCCGGCACCGAGGTGCGCCTGTTTGGCAAGCCCGAGAGCTTTAGCCGCCGCCGCATGGGCGTGGCACTGGCCCGCGCGGCCGATACCGATGCCGCGCGCGACAACGCCAAAAAGGCGGCGGCGCTGGTCAAGCCCCGCGTGGCGGCGTAAGCGGCCGGGGCGCAGCGCTCCCTGGGCTGCGCCATTGAAAAAAGCTGCTGGCTGCCCTTGCGGGGCGTCCAGCAGCTTTTGTTTGGGGTGTGCTTGGTGCGGTGGTTTTTAGTTGGACTGGCAGCTGTAGCTGTCAGCCACGTTCACATCCCCACTGCCCTTGTAGCGCGGCCAGGTCGGGTACTCGCACAGCGGCCGGGTGCGGCCAGGCACACCCGCGGTGTCGCTGACCACCTGGGCACCAGGCGCGGTGCCAGCGGTCACCCATTGGTCCAGCGCCTTGAGCGAATCCCAGTTGGCATTGAAGGCGGTGCTGGCCGCATGGCCGTAACCGGGTACCTCGTAGTAACGGGCAAAGCTCTTGACGGCGCTGGCGCCCATGGTCTGCTCCAGGCGCTGCCAGTACTGCGCGGTGGCGCGGGTGCTGACGAGCACATCGGCGGTGCCATGGGCCATCAGCAGCTTGCCGCCGCGCTTGTTGAAGGCCGACAGGTCGGTGCTGTTGATGTCCTGCAGCTTGGTGAGCTGGTGGATGCGGTCGGTCCAGGCGCCGGGGTTTTGCGGATCGAGCGACAGCGCATCAAAGTTGGCATCGCGGGTCACAAAGTAGCGCACCCACTGGTCCCAGAACACTGCCCAGTACGGAGCGGTGAGCGGCGCAGGGCTGGCCGGGGCGGTGGTGTTCATCGCCAGCAGGTTGACCGTGGGCTGCAGCGGGCTGCTGCCTTCCTCACCCAGTTCCGAGCCCCAGACGTTGAAGCCGGGGTACTGCGTCTCGCCACTGCCCAGCGGGGCGCTGAAGCGGATTTCGCTGTTGTAGGTCTTGAGCGCGCTGATCATCGCATCGGACAGGCAGCCTTCCTGGCTGGCGCCACCGGCGCAGCGCAGCGGCTGGCCGCCCACGGTGGCGGTGGCCGGGTCGAACTGGCTGTTGCAGGCGGCCACATTGCTGACCACGCCGTCCTGCACGCCGTCGAGCGCATCGCACTTCTCCAGCGCCGCCTGGCGCAGCAACTTGCGCTGGCCCAGGCTGGGGTAGGCGCCCGGCAGGGCAAAGGCGCGGCTGATGCGGCCAAACTGCAGATCCAGGCTGGCCGCGTTCCAGGCGGGGTACCAGGCGACGACGCCATCCCAGTCGGACGGCCATTTCTGGGCCACGGCCAGTGCTTCGCGCCCGCCGGTGGAGCCGCCGATGAAGTAACGCTTGTCCGGCTTTCTGCCGTAAAAGCGCGTCACCAGCACCTCGGCCACGTCGCTGACTTTCTTCAGCGCAGCGCCGGAGAAGTTGGCGACCGCTTCGTCATTCGTGCCAAAGCTGCCATCGCGGCTGCCGGCTGCCCCGGCCTGGTGGCCGGAGTCGCTGCCAAACACCGCATAGCCCTGGTTGAGCAGCGGGTAGGCACCCTGGCTGGCGGGGGCGGCCGGGTAGGTGTAGAGGCTGGGCATCACGCCGTTGTAGCCGCCGCCGCCCACCATCACCACCTTACCATTCCACTCCTTGGGCAACAGGAGGCCCATCTTGATGGCCGGGGCGCCAGGGTCGACCGGGGCGATCGAGATGGTGGCACGGACCGAGGCCGGCGGCTGCGCGCCGGTGGCGGCGCTGGGCGTTTCGGTCGCGGTCACCGTGGCGCCGCTGGTGGGCAGGCCAATCTGGCTGGCCGCCACCTGCTGCTTGGCCAGCGCCAGGCTGGCCTCGTCAAAATTGAAGCTGTGCGAACCGCCGCTGCCGCAGGCGGACAGCGCAAGGACCGCGCTGGCGACGGCCGTCAGAGGGATGAGGCGCTGAAGGGGTGGGAGGATGGTTATGGTCACTGTGTCTCCTGGTTGTTATGGTGCGGGCGCAAAGGCTTCTTCACGGCCCGCCGACCATTGTGGAAGTGAGGCGCACAGTTATCCACAGGGTTTGCAGTTAGGTAGTTCCCCATAAGTAAAAAAGCCAGCACGCTGGTGCTGGCATTGGAGTAAGGGAGCGGTGCAAAGCGCCGCTGGGGAGCGCAACTTATTGGAAGGCCACCTCGGCAAAGCTGCGCAGCTTGCGGCTGTGTAGCCGGTCCACACCGCCTTCGCGCAGGATGTTGACCGCCCGCATGCCGATGCGCAGATGCTGGTCCACCCGCTCGCGGTAGAAGTGGTTGGCCATGCCCGGCAGCTTGATCTCGCCGTGCAGCGGCTTGTCGCTGACGCACAGCAAGGTGCCGTAGGGCACGCGGAAGCGGAAGCCATTGGCGGCAATGGTGGCGCTCTCCATGTCCAGCGCCACGGCCCGGCTCTGGCTGAAGCGGCGCTGGGGCGTGTTGTCGGGCAGCAGCTCCCAGTTGCGGTTGTCGGTGCTGGCCACGGTGCCTGTGCGCATGAAGCGCTTGAGGTCGTCCTCGGGCACCTGGGTCACATCGGCCACCGCCTGCTGCAGCGCGACCTGGATCTCGGCCAGCGCAGGGATGGGCACCCACAGCGGCAGCTCTTCGTCCAGCACATGGTCCTCGCGCACGTAGGCATGGGCCAGCACATAGTCGCCCAGCTGCTGGCTGTTGCGCAGGCCGGCGCAGTGGCCCAGCATCATCCAGGCGTGGGGGCGCAGCACGGCGATGTGGTCGGTGATGGTCTTGGCATTGGCCGGGCCCACACCGATGTTGACCATCGTGGTGCCCGACTGGTCGGCGCGCACCAGGTGGTAGGCGGGCATCTGCGGCAGGCGCGGAGGCGGGCTGCCCAGCGCGTCCACGGCCTCGGGCGCCAGGCCCTGGCGGCGGGTGACAACATTGCCCGGCTCGATAAAGGCGATGTATTCGCTGTCGGGGTTGGCCATTTCGGCGCGGCCCAGGCGGATGAACTCGTCGATATAGAACTGGTAGTTGGTGAACAGCACAAAGTTCTGGAACCACTCGGGCAGGGTGCCGGTGTAGTGGCGCAGGCGCTGGAGCGAGTAATCCATGCGCGGCGCGGTGAACAGCGACAGCGGCTGCGGCTCACCCGGCTTGGGCTCCCAGGTGCCGTTGGCGATGCCGTCGTCCATCGCATGCAGGTCGGGCAGGTCGAAGACGTCGCGCATCAGCATGCGGCGCTCGGCGCTCAGCTGGCCTTCGATGTGGTCGTTGTCGGCAAACGAGAAATGGATCGGAATCGGCTGGCTGCTGGTGCCCACCTCCAGCTCCACATTGTGGTTCTCGATCAGCAGCCGGAACTGCTCGGCATAGTAGTTGGCAAACAGGTCGGGGCGGGTCAGCGTGGTTTCGTAGTGGCCGGGGCCCTCGACAAAGCCATAAGCGAGCTTGCTGTCGGCCCGCGCCACGGTGCGCGTGTGCAGGCGTACAAAGGGGTAGCAGGCACGGTACGGGGCCGCCGGGGTCTCGCCCGCCACAAAGCGTTGCATGGCCTGGCGCAGGAATCCGATCTGTTCGGCATAGATGGCCTGCACCTGCGCCAGCGCGGATTGAGCCGTGCGGTGGCTGGTCGGTGCGGTAAAGGCAGGTTTGGTATAGGTCATGCACCATTGTGCCTCTGCTTTGGGGCGGCGGCATGACAAATCGCCTGCCTGCAGCGCTGTGGACGAGGGCGGATTTCAGGGCTTCCCGCCGGGTGGTTGGCGGCCGCTGGCCCGGGCGCGGGATAATCGCGGCATGAACGCAACAAACACCCCCGCCAACGCAGCGGACGCCGCCTCCTTTAGCCAACTGCCGCTGGGCCAGACCATGCAGGCCAATCTGCAGCAGCTGGGCTATACGCAGATGACGGCAATCCAGGCGGCCAGCCTGCCCTTTGCGCTGCAAGGCAAGGATGTCATCGCCCAGGCCAGCACCGGCAGCGGCAAGACGGCCGCCTTTGGCCTGGCCCTGCTCGCCCGCCTGAACCCGCGCTGGTTTGCGGTGCAATCGCTGGTGCTCTGCCCCACCCGTGAGCTGGCCGACCAAGTCGCCACCGAAATCCGCCGCCTGGCGCGCGCCGAAGAGAACATCAAGGTCGTCACCGTCTACGGCGGTGTGCCTTCGCGCAACCAGATTGCCAGCCTGGAGAACGGCGCTCACATCATCGTCGGCACCCCGGGCCGGGTGATGGATCTGATGGAGCGCAACGTGATCGACCTGGCCGCCCTCAACACGCTGGTGCTCGACGAGGCCGATCGCATGCTCGACATGGGCTTTTATGGCGATATCGTCACCGTTGCCAGCCAGTGCCCGGCCGAGCGCCAGACCCTGCTGTTCTCGGCCACCTACCCCGAGGGCATTGCCCAGCTGGCCGAGCGTTTCATGCGCGATCCGCAGACCGTCAAGGTCGCCTCGCAGCACAGCGCACACAAGATCGAGCAGCGCTGGTACGAGGTCAAGGAATCCGAGCGCCTGCATGCCGTATCGCAGCTGCTGGCGCATTTCCGGCCCGAGTCGTCCATCGCCTTTTGCAACACCAAGCAGCAGTGCCGTGACCTGGTCGAGGTGCTGCAGGCCCAGGGCGTGAGCGCATTGGCGTTGTTTGGCGAGCTGGAGCAGCGCGAGCGTGACGAAGTGCTGGTGCAGTTTGCCAACCGCAGCTGCAGCGTGCTGGTGGCCACCGATGTGGCCGCGCGCGGGCTGGACATTGCCAACCTGGCTGCCGTCATCAATGTGGACACCACGCCCGATCCGGAAGTCCATATCCACCGCATTGGCCGCACCGGCCGGGGCGATGCCGAAGGTCTGGCGCTGAGCCTGGCCAGCATGGACGAGATGGGCTCGGTCGGCAAGATCGAAGTGCTGCAGGGGCGCGAGTCGCAATGGCATCCACTGAGCGAGCTGACCCCCGCCTCCAGCCAGCCCATGGTCCCGGCGATGCGCACGATCCAGATCATTGGCGGGCGCAAGGAAAAGATCCGTGCCGGTGACGTGCTGGGCGCCATGACACGCGACTTTGGCTATGCCAAGGAGCAGATTGGCAAGATCAATGTGAACGACTTCTCGACCTATGTGGCCGTCAGCCGCGACATCGCCCACAAGGCGGTGGACCGCCTCAACAGCGGCCGGGTCAAGGGCAAGTCCGTCAAGGCCCGCCTGCTGTAAACCAGGCCACACCCCGCCGCCATGAAACCTGCCTTATCCGCCGCAGCCCATAGCCGCTGGACCACGCCCGAGAACCTGCTGCGCATCTCGGTGGTGGTGGCCATTGCCACGATTGCCCTCAAGACCAGTGCCTGGGCCGTCAGCGGCTCGGTGGGCTTGTTGTCCGATGCGCTGGAATCGCTGGTCAACCTGGTGGGCGCCCTGTTTGCGCTGGGCATGGTGACCATCGCCAAGCGCCCGGCTGACGAGGGCCACCCCTATGGCCACACCAAGGCGGAGTACTTCTCGGCCGGCTTTGAGGGCCTGCTGATCTTTGGCGCGGCGATGGCCATCGTCTGGGCCTCGGTGGACCGCCTGCTCCACCCCCAGCCGCTGGAGCAGCTTGGCTGGGGCATTGCGCTGTCGATGCTCAGCACGGCGCTCAATGGTGGGCTGGCCTGGGTCATGCTGCGCGCAGCGCGCGAGCACCAGTCCATGGCGCTGGAAGGCGATGGCCGCCACCTGATGACCGATGTCTGGACCTCGGCCGGTGTGGTCGGCGGCTTGCTGCTGGCGATGCTGACCGGCTGGCATTGGCTGGATGCGGTGCTGGGCATTGCGGTGGCCTTGCATATCTTCAAAGAGGGCGGTCAGCTGGTCTGGCGCTCGTCGCAGGGTTTGATGGACGAATCCATCGACGCCGAGACCCTTGCCAAGATCGAGCGCTGCGTGCGCGCCTTCGAGGCGCAAACCGGCGGCGCCGTGCACTGCGACAAGCTCAGCACCCGCCGCGCCGGCGCGCTGCACTTTATCGACATGCACCTGCACATGCCCGGCGACTGGAGCCTGGCCCACGCCACCCAGCTGCGCATGCAGCTTGAAGCCGCGCTGCTGCAGGAGCTGCCGCAGGCACGCATCAGCATGGAAGTGCTGCCGCTGGGCGTGCAAACCCAGACCGAGGCTGTGCAGCGCCATGGCGATGCGCCCAGCCCCTGAACCCTGAACCCCGGCTGCAGCGTTTGCGCCTGCCGCCTTTCCGGAAGCAAGAATCTCCCATGATCAGCGTATTGCAACGGGTGCGCGAAGCGCGTGTCGAAGTGGATGGCCAGGTGATCGGCCAGATCGGCCATGGCCTGCTGGCCCTGGTCTGTGCCGAGCGCGGCGACAGCCAGGCAGACGCCGACAAGTGGTTGGCCAAGATGCTCAAGCTGCGCATCTTCCAGGACGAGGCCGGCAAGATGAACAAGAGCGTCGTCGATGTGGCCGGTGGCCTGCTGATCGTGAGCCAGTTCACGTTGGCGGCAGACACCAGGGGCGGCAACCGCCCCAGCTTTACCCAGGCCGCGCCCCCGGCCGATGGCGAGCGCCTGTACGACTATGTGGTGGCGCAGGCCCGTACGCTGCACCCCGAGGTGGCGACCGGCCGTTTTGGCGCGGACATGAAGGTCTACTTGATGAACGACGGCCCGGTGACGATCCCGCTGCGCATCACGCCGGCCGCTGTGGCGGCGGGCGGTTGAAGCCCATCCTCAGCCAGGTCATCTGGCGCCAGCCAAGAGGCAGCTAGACTCAGTCCCTTTGCCACCAAGAGGACGAAAGACACGATGACCGAGATGGAAAAAGCCGCTGCCGGCCTGCTGTACGACGCCAACTATGACCCCAGCGTGCTGCAGCTGCGCGATGCAGCCAAGGAAAAGCTGTTTGCCTTCCAGCAGATTGGCGCCCACCGGCGTGCCGAGCGCGAAGCGGTCTTGCGCGGCCTGCTGGGCAAGCTGGGCCGCAACCCCGTGTTCGATGGCCCGTTTCTCTGTGACTACGGCTTCAACATCGAGATCGGCGACCACTTCTACACCAATGTGAACCTGGTCATCCTCGATGCCGCCAAGGTCCGCATCGGCAACAACGTCTTCATCGCGCCCAATGTCGGGCTCTACACCTCCGGCCACCCGCTCGATGCCGGACGGCGCAACCAGGGCCTGGAGTTTGCCCTGCCCATCACCATCGGCGACAACGTCTGGATTGGCGCCGGCGTGCAGGTGCTGCCCGGCGTCAGCATCGGTGCGGGCAGCGTGATTGCGGCCGGCGCCATTGTCACCAAGGATGTGCCCGAAGGGGTGGTCAGCGCGGGCAATCCGGCGCGGGTGCTGCGTGCGATTACGGACAAGGACAGCCAAGCTTACAGCTGAGGTTTTGCCGTGGCTTGATGCCTGCTGCAGGGCTGCTTTTCTGAAAGGGGAGCAGCCTTTTTGTTGGGCGCTGGCTGTGTCAGCAATAACTGAATGGGCGGCAGCCTGAGCGCCGCAGTGGGCGCCAAAGCTGCCAGCAACAGCGGCTTCACGATTATCTGTGGTGGTTGCACGGGGGCTTGGTCCCGATGCAGGCTGCCAAGTATGCCGCAGACCTTGTCAGTCACCAACGCCGTCTATAAGAGGTTCTTCGGTCACGTCAGCGTTTGGGGGCGGTTGTTGGTTTTTACATTTTTCGTAATTTTTAAAAGGCGGTAGTTGCTGCATGGTTGCTGTCATTTTGTAAGGTGATGACTAAAGCGAGCTTTGTAAAACACGGGGTGCTGTGTTTTTGAAGTGGGTAATGACTCAGCTGGCTTTTATTTATTCAATCGTTTAATGATCTAAGCTGTTTGGAGTATTTTTCATTTGAAATGAATGTCTGCATAGTAGTTGGCAGCCTTGGGAAATGCTGGTGATGGAAATGGAAAGGGTAATCGCATATCGGCAATCCGGTCTTTTGACTTCGGCCCCAGGTATTTGCCAGGTCTGCATACGGGCTACCGTGCAAGGTAGTAAATTCATTTTCAAAGGAGTTATCGATGAAAAGTGGCATATTTCTAAGCAGGCTGCTGTTGTCTGCCTTCTTGCTCGGTGGTTCTGTATCACAGGCGGTGGCGCAAAAGATTCTGTTGCTTACCACCAATGCGGCCAGTACATCCGACGAGTTAGCAGAGGTGGACGCTGCTTATGACAACCTGCAAAACGAGTTTGCATCGGTACTGGCGAATCCCGAAGAAATCACGAGGCTGTCAGTGCTAGGCCATCCCGACGCTATTTCAGCGGAGACCTTCAACACGCCAACGGGCCCCTACGATATGGTGATTGTTGCAAACGCCAATAGAATCATCGATCCATCCAACTGGCAGGTGCTGGAGCAAGCCTTGGCCAATCGTTGGGCGGAAGCCATGGTTTTCTTTGTCGATGGATGTTGTGATGAAGCCAGCCTCGAAGGCAATATAGATGTAATGATAGGCGCCTTGAATACCGGAACAATGTCGGAATTTTCGAGAGGAATCTCCGAAGTTGGAAGTGAGATTTCCTTAAATCCTGACTCGCCCTATGCCCTTGCGTTTGAGAGCGTAGGGATTCAGCAAGGTGGCCGCTTTACCTTAATCGACTCGGTTCCTCAGCTAAATGTACTGTACAGCGGCACAATGAGTATCCCTCAAGTCGCTCAATTAGGGTCGAGCAACATGGTCTATGGCCTCACGATTCCTAAAGCGCAGTCCAATGGTGGCCTAGGTGCCTGTGTGTTTGTGATGATGGATACCTTCTTCTTTTTCGAGAATGTTTGGGCTCAATACCAAGGCAAGATCGCCCCCGCATTCCTCGACGCAGCCACTTCGGCAACCGGTGCTTGCGGTGTGCCCGAAGTCAGCGCCAGTTTTGACAAGTCTGACCTCCACTTGGGGACGGGCGACAACGGCGCGACCTTGACCATCAGCTTGCTCAACGTCACACCCCATGACTTCAACAACCTGACCCTGGCCAACAATCTGCCTACACCATCGCTGGGGGCGCCATCAGCAACACCTGTATAAAAGGCAGCCTTGGCGCTGGCGAGGGTGGCAACGTCATCGATTACACCGGCTTTACCGTGCCTCCCGGTGGCTGCGCTATCACCGTACCAGTAACCTGGCCCAATACTGATGCGGGTGTTCAGGCATGCCGCAGCAGCCCTTCGGTCACCAACACCATCACACCAGGCAGCGATTTTCTCTCGCCGACCGGACAGACCAATACGCCCGCTACCGCATCGCTGGTCTGCCACGCTCCGGATGAGCTCATCGTCAAGCAGCCAGAGCGAGTACCTGCGCTGGACAGCAGCAAGCTGGCGTTGATGGGGGCGGCATTGACGCTGCTGGGGATGTGGGCACTGCGCCGCAGGCAGCGCAGTTGATGGGGCTGGGGTTGGTCTTCCTTCAGGCCAAGCTGCGCAGCGCGCGTTGGCAGATGCGTTCGGTGCTGGGCAATGGCGCATCGCCCAGCCACTGGTTGCAGAGCCGGCGCACCCAGTCGGGCTGGTCCTTGGCCGCATCGTTGAGCCAGTTGGCGACGGAATCCTGCACATAGACAGAGGGGTCGGCACGCAGCGCCTGCAGCAGTGGCAGGGCCTGCGCAGGTGCTTTTTTGAGCGCGCTGATGTGCGCGCACCAGACGCCGCGTGGGCGCAGCGCCTCGCAGGCAAAGCGGCGCAGTTTGTCGGACGGCAATGCCGTCCACGGCATCAGCTGCGCGATGGCTTGGTCCAGATCGCTGGCCAGATGCGGGCGCAAGGCCATCCAGGCCCATTCGCGCACGCCAAAATGCCCGTCGTCCGCCAGGCTTTGGATGGCAGCCAGGCGTGCCGGCAGGGCCAGTCCCGCTTGGGCACCGACCATAAAGCAGGCCCAGCCGCGCACGGTGTCTGCCGGGTGCACGCGGCAATGCGCGATGCCCTCGGGGCCCAGCGCATCCAGCAGCAGCTCGCCCATGCGGCCCATGCGCTTGAGAATGCCCAGCGCACAAGCGGTATCCGCCTGCTGCAAGGTCTGGGCAGAGAGATCTGGAAAGACTGTGCGCAGCAGCTGCGCCTGGTTGAGCGCCGTGCATTCAGCCAGGGTGGCCGTGGCGATCTCGCCGTTGGACAGCGCTTGCAGCACATCGGAGGGGATATCAGCGGCGCGGCTGGCGCCTTTGCGTGGGCTGCTCATGGCGCTGGCGGGCCCAGGTTGCGGGCCACCTTGTCCAGCAGCTGGGCCAGCTGCTGGCGCTCGCTGGCCGACAGACCAGCGTACAACCCTGCGATCCAGCGGCTGTGCTGCGCAAACACCTGTTGCGCCACCTGCTGGCCTTTGCCGGTAAGCCGTATGCGCAGCGCGCGGCGGTCGCCGGCCTCGGCATGGCGGGCCGCCAGGCCTTCGCGCTCCAGGCCATCGAGCAGGCCGGTGACGGTGGCCCGGGTTACGCCCGCACGCTCGGCCAGGGTGTTGGGGGCCAGTCCATCGGGCGCTGCGTCGAGCAGGAACAGCAGCACAAAGCGCCCTTCCGACAAGCCGTGGGGCGCCAGCAGGCGGGCGCAGTCGCGGTCAATGTCTGCTGCCAGCGTGAGCGTCTGGAAGCAGAGGCGGATCCCTGCCACATCGGGCATGCCGCGCCGCTGGGCTTCGTCCAGCAGGGCGTTGTACTTTTGGGCGAGTTGCATGGTGGTGGCTAATAGTAAGGTGGCTAATTATATGCGCAAGTCTGGATCGTCCATCCGCTGCGCGTGCCTGTACGGGCATGTCTGCCGCCGTCTGCACGCGGCATTGCTGCGGCTGCGCGGATGCCGATGCCAGGCCCGTCCACGATAAAGAAATTTTCGATTGTGGGATTTTGCTATTTCTGTTTCTTTGTCACCGGAATGGGCTATGGCGCTGACAGGCCCGGTGAGAAAGTTTGCAGAAACAGGGGGCGAAAATAATGGGATCCCTGGGGATTATTTTGCCCGGCGGGATTTAGCGTGGCGTTGGTTGCTGCTTATTTATTGGTGTGGTTAATAATAAAATTTGGATTAAATATTTTTCTTTGCGGCTTGGCAGGCGCATAGTGGGCTCTCGCAAGCAAAGCCGAAAATTATCGGCGATTTGGTACCGAGGCAGACGTGTCGGTCCGCGCATAGTGACAAATTTGTCCTTGTTTTTCTGTCTCGAAACATATACCGGCCATGCGCATGCCGGTGAATGGTTCCAAACGCGGTTATCCAATATCTGTCCCGAAAGTCCTGAGCTGGCATGCGCACGTCAGCATAAGGTCAGGGAATAGGCAGACCTTCTCAAGGAGAAAGCCATGAAAAGCCCACTGTTTTTTGCCAAACTGCCGGCCGCGGCCATTTTTCTGTTCACAGGCATGCAGCCGGCAGCTGCGCAGCGGGTGCCGGATGGGTCCGCAGCGCATTCTTTGCCCTGTGCACTGCGGTGTTTGGAGCAAGGGCGCGGGAGATCAGCAGTTTCATCCTCTGTGGTGTTGGCCGTGGTTGATTGCAAAATACGCCCGGCGCTGCGTTTAAGCAGGTCTCCCATCCCTTCTGGTATGCGCTGGATGCAGGGGCGCGTTGCATATGGACCTGTATCCGGGCTCCCGGATGTGGTGGTGCTTCCCACCGGCCTCGTTTCATCCACCTCGTGGAGCCACCGCGCCACCGGTTTTACAGGTACCAGCGACCAGGGCTTGCGTGGCGTATTGCCCGGCTCAAGTGCTAGAGCGGCGCCAGCTGACGGGGACCCGCCCAGCAGGCGGCCACCCTACACCGTCAAACTGGTGCTGATGGGCGCAGCGCTTGCCTTGCTGGTTTTGGGGGTGGGACATACAACAGCGCGGCGCTGGTAGCGCCCGCCGCCGTCAATGCAGCGCTGCCACCGGCAGGATCAGCCCAAATGTCGTTTCCCCGCCCTGCGACTGCGCAAAGACCGAGCCGCCATGCATCGTCGCGATGGCTTTGACAATGGCCAGGCCCAGGCCGTGGTTGCGCTCCGGGTTGTGGCGCGAGGCATCGGCGCGGTAGAAGCGATCGAACAGGTGGCGCAGATGTTCGGGTGCGATGTCGGGCCCGGTGTTGGAGACGGTGATGACCGCATGGGCATGCTCATGCTGCCAGCGCGTGCGTATGTCGATGCGGATGGCCGAGCCCGCCAGCGCATAGCGGGTGGCATTGCTCAGCAGGTTGGACAGCGCGCGGCGCACCAGCGGCGCATCGACCTGGGCCTGGGCATCGCCGCTCACCGCCAGCTGCAGGTCGGCATCCAGCGCAACCGCCTCGTAGAACTCGACCACATCCTGGGCCACGGCGGCCAGGCTGACAACACCGGTCTCGCGCGCGCCCACGCCCTGGTCGGCGCGCGACAGAAACAGCATGTCGCCCACCATCGCGGCCATGCGGCCCAGGTCCTCCAGGTGCGATGCCAGGACCTCCCGCAACTCCTCGACCGAGCGCGGTTTGCGCAAGACCACCTCGGTGCTGGAGATCAATGTGGCCAGCGGGGTGTTGAGCTCATGGGCCACATCGGCGTTGAAGGCTTCGAGCTGGCGGTAGGCGTCGGCCAGGCGGTCCAGCAAGGCATTGAACTGCGTGACGATGGGCTGCAACTCCTGGGGCAGACCGCTGCCGTCCAGTCGGCGCTCGAAATCGCGCGCCGACAGCAGGCTGATCTGCGAGACCAGCGACTCGATGGGCTGCAAGCTGCGCTGCACCAGCAGGCCGCCAAACAGCGCCAGCAGCAAGGAGCCCGCGACCATCGCGGCAAACAAGGTCCCGCCCAGGCCATGCAGCAAGGCTTGGTCAGGGCGCAGGTCCATCACCAAGGTGGCGGTGGCCGCGCGCGCCGGGTGGTACTGGGGTGCGGTGATGGTGACCGCAAAATTGCGGCGCAGCGTGTGGTGGCTGCTCCAGTCCGCCGGGATGCTGTCAAACAGCACATGGCCTTGGTTGTCCACGACGCGTATCGCGTAGTCGCCGTGACCGGCGAGAAAATCGGTGAGCAGGTGGTCTAACGCCTTGTCACGGTGGGCCGTGCTGTCATCGCGCAGCACATGCATCAGCGATTGCTGTTTTTGGTCGAGCATCTCCTTTTGGCGGGCCGTCAACGTGTTGTCGAACACCAGAAACACGACCAGGCTGACGGCGCCCAGGCCCAGCATGGACAGCAAGGCCATCCAGCGCGAGAGCCGGCGCCCCAGGTGCGGTATGGCGGGCGCTGGGCTCATGGCGGAGCCCGGCTCTCCAGCACATAGCCCATGCCGCGCACCGTGTGGATCAGCGGCGAGGCAAACGGCTGGTCGACCTTCATGCGCAGGCGTCGCACCGCGACTTCGACCACATTGGTCTCGCTGTCAAAGTTCATGTCCCAGACCTGCGAGGCCAGCTCGGTGCGCGAGAGCACCTCGCCCTGGCGGCGCAGCAGCATGGCCAGCAGGTTGAATTCCTTGGCCGTCAGATCGAGCCGCACGCCGGCGCGCACGGCCTTGCGGCGGATCAGGTCCAGCTCCAGATCGGCCTGGCGCAGCACGGTGGGCTCAGGCGACGCGGGGTGGGCCTGCGCGCGGCGCAGCAGCACCTGGATGCGGGCCACCAGCTCGGAAAACGCGAAGGGCTTGATCAGGTAGTCATCGGCCCCGCTTTGCAAGCCGCGTACCCGGTCCTGCACATCGCTGCGGGCCGTCAGCATCAGCACCGGGGTGGATTTGGACTGGCGCAGCGCTGCCAGCACCGCAAAGCCATCGATGCCGGGGAGCATGCCATCGAGCACGATCAGGTCGTAGTTCAGCTCCATCGCCAGATGCAGGCCATCGATGCCGTTGGTGGCGACATCGACGGTGTAGCTCTCCTCGGCCAGACCTTTGCGAAGGTACTCGCCGAGCTTGGCTTCGTCTTCAATCAGCAGCAGTCTCATGGCTGCCATTGTCCCTGATGGCGCACGCGGGCGCGGATTACAAATTTGTCATCTTCCTGTCTGCCTGGTGTTCGTCGCCGCTTTCTACAGTCGCTGGCATCGCATACGGATACCGCCTGCACCGGGGGCCTGCGGTGTCTGCCGCTCCCTTGCGCCGGGCGCCGCCAACGCCTGGCTGTGCGCGGCCCGCAACCATAGGAGAAGCCGCTATGACCACCCCGCAGCCAGCCCCCACCCGGGCCGGCACCCGTCCCCCACGCCCGGCATGGCCCGCCTGGTTGCTGAGCGCAGCGCTGGCCAGCAGCTGGCTGCCGCCCGCTCATGCCCAGGCCGATGCACAAAGCCAGGCAGGCGTGGCGGCGCAGACCACCCCAGCGATCACGCTGGCTGCCGCCTGGGACAAGGCGCTGGCCGCCAACCCGGGCTTGCAGGCGGCCCGCCATGGCGCCGCGGCCGCCGACGGTCTGGTGATGCAAAGCCAGGCGCGACCCAACCCGGAGCTGGCGGTCAACATCGAAGACACCCGGCCCGAGACCCGAACCAATACCGTGCAGATCAACCAGCGGATCGAGCTGGGTGGCAAGCGCGAGGCACGCATGCAGCTGGCAGACAGCGAGAAGGCGGCGGCAGAGGCGGGTGTAACGGCCGCACTGGCGGCCTTGCGCTACCAGCTGCTCATCAACTTCAACGAGCTGCTGCTGGCCCAGCAGCGGGTGGATTTTGCGAGCCAGACCCATGCGCTGGCAACGCAGGCGCTGGACGCCGCCAACAAACGGGTGCAGGCGGGCAAGGTGCCACCGCTGGAAGCCAGCCGTGCCCAGGTGGCGCAGGCCAATGCCGCAATGGAGCTGGAGCAGGCCCGCGCCTTGACGCGCGTGGCGCAGCACAACCTGGCCGCGCTCTGGGGCGGGCGCGGCGCCGAGCTGGGCCTGGCCAGCGGCGATTTTTTGACCACCACGGCGGCGCCGACCGCCGAGCAGCTGGACCAACGGCTGGACGAGGCACCCGCGATGGTGCTGGCCCAGCGCGCGCTGGCGCAAAGCCAGGCCGCATCGGCGGTGGAGCGCAGCAAGCGCGTGCAGGACCCGACGGTGAGCCTGGGCGTCAAGCGCGCCCGCGATGTCGGGCGCAACCAGGTGTTTGTCGGCGTCAGCATCCCGTTGCCACTGTTTGACCGCAATGCCGGCAACCAGCTGCAGGCCCTGCGCAAGGTGGACCAGGCCGAGCAGCAGCTGCAGGACCAGCGCCTGCAACTGCAGGCCCAGGTGTTTGCCGCCCGCCAGCAGTGGATCAGCAGCAACCAGCAGGTGGCGCTGCTGCAAAGCCAGGTGATTCCCACCGCGCAGTCGGCCTATGAGCTGGCCGTGCGCGGTTTTTCGCTGGGCAAGTTCAGCTTTCTGGACGTGCTGGACGCCCAGCGCAGCCTGTTTGACAGCCGGCGCCAGCTGCTGGACCAGCTGATGGCATCGCACCGCGCCCGTGCGGAGATTGAACGCATCTTTGGCACGCCAGCGCTGGCGGCCGCTCCAGGAGTCTGAACCCATGTCCGAGAAAACCAGATTCGATAGCTCGCTGACCTCGTCCAAACAGTGGATTGCAGCGGCGCTGATTGCGGCCGTTGGTGTGGCCGGTGGCGCCTATTTGTTGCGGGGCTCCGGCAGCGCAGCCGCTGCACCGGCATCAGGCCATGCCGATGCGCCATCCCACCAGGATGGCGAGCACCATGGTGAAGCAGCTGCCAAAACCGGTGCAAAAGCCGGCGGGCAAGCCGATGCGCACCAGGAGGCAGGCCAGCATGGCGATGGTGAACACCATGACGACAAGGCCGAGGCTGGCCGCAAGCATGCGCATGGCGCTGCGGAAGGCGGCCATGCAGAAGGCGAGGAAGCGGGCGAGGGCCTGGTCAAGCTGAGTGCCACGCAGGCCAAGGCGGCCGGTGTGGTGGTGGACCAGGCAGGGCCGGCGTCAATCAGGAAGCAGGTGCTGCTGCCCGGTGAGATCCGCTTTGACGAAGACCGCACGGCCCATGTGGTGCCCAGGGTGGCGGGGGTGGTGGCCTCGGTCCATGCCCAGCTGGGCGAGCAGGTGGCCAAGGGGCAGCTGCTGGCGGTGATCCAGAGCCCGGCGGTGTCTGACCAGCGCAGCGAGCTGCAAACGGCGCAGCGGCGGCTGGCCTTTGCCAAGCGCAACCACGAGCGCGAAAAGCAGCTGTGGCAGGAGCGCATCTCTGCCGAGCAGGATTACCAGGCGGCCCAGCAAGCGCTGCAGGAGGCCGAGATTGCGGTGGCCAATGCCGCGCAAAAGCTGTCCGCGATTGGCGCGGGCACGGGCGGATCGAGCCGCTATGAGCTGCGCGCGCCGCTGGCCGGCATGGTCGTCGAGAAGCACCTGACCGTGGGCGAATCGGTGACCGACAGCACAGCCTCTTTCACCGTCTCGGACCTGCGCTCGGTCTGGGCAGAGATCAGCGTGGCCGCGCCGCAGCTGCCCGATGTGCGCATGGGCGCGCCGGTGGTCGTGCGTGCCACGGCCTTTGACTCCCAGGCCGAAGGCCGGATTGCCTATGTGGGTGCGTTGATTGGCGCGCAAACCCGCACGGCGCCGGCGCGCGTGGCGCTGGCCAACCCGCAGGGGGTGTGGCGGCCGGGCCTGTTTGTTGATGTGCAGGTGCTGGCGGGCGAGTCGCCGGTCGCCGTGGCGGTGGACGCCAAGGCCATCCAGCGGCCGGACGGCAAGGAAAGCGTGGTGTTTGTGCCGGCCGAGGGCGGCTACCAGGCCCAGGTGGTGCAGCTGGGCGCGACGGACGTCAAGACCACCGAGGTGACATCGGGCCTGAAGGCGGGGCAGCGCTATGTCAAGGAGGGCTCCTTCCTGCTGCGGGCCGAGCTGGGCAAGGCATCCGCCGAGCACGCGCATTGATCGGGAGTCCGCATGTTTGAGCGCATCATCCGTTTTTCCATCGAGCAGCGCTGGCTGGTCATCCTGGCGGTTTTCGCCATGGCTGCACTGGGCGTTTTCAGCTACCAGCGCCTGTCCATCGATGCGGTGCCTGACATCACCAATGTGCAGGTACAGATCAACACCCAGGCGCCGGGCTATTCGCCGCTGGAGACCGAGCAACGCATCACCTACCCCATCGAGACCGTGATGGCCGGCCTGCCGCACCTGGAGCAGACGCGTTCGCTGTCGCGCTATGGGCTATCGCAGGTCACGGTGATCTTCAAGGATGGCACCGACATCTACTTTGCGCGCCAGCTGGTCAATGAGCGCATTCAGGAGGCGCGTGAGAAATTGCCGCCCGGGATTGCACCGAGCATCGGCCCCATCTCCACCGGCCTGGGCGAAATCTACCTGTGGACGGTGGAGGCCGAGGAGGGCGCCAGGAAGGCCGATGGCAGCCTCTACACGCCGATGGACCTGCGCGAGATCCAGGACTGGGTCATCAAGCCCCAGCTGCGCAATGTGCCCGGTGTGACCGAGATCAACTCCATCGGCGGCTTTGCCAAGGAGTACCTGGTGGCACCCCGGCCGGACAAGCTCGCGTCCTATGGCATCTCGATGGACAAGCTGGTGGCGGCGCTGCAGAGCAACAACACCAATGTAGGCGCCGGCTATATCGAGCGCGAAGGCGAGCAGTACCTGATCCGCGCGCCCGGTCAGGTCCAGGGCATTGCCGATATCCAGGAGGTGATCGTGGGCAGTACCCAGGGCCAGCCGGTGCGCGTGCGCGATCTGGCCGAGGTAAGCCTGGGCCGCGAGCTGCGCACGGGCGCGGCCACCGACAACGGCCGCGAGGTGGTGCTGGGCACCGTGTTCATGCTGATCGGGGAGAACAGCCGCGTGGTCTCCAAGGCGGTGGATGCGCGCATGGAGTCGATCCGCAAGACCCTGCCCGAGGGGGTGAAGATCGTGACCGTCTACGACCGCACCACCTTGGTGGAAAAAGCCATTGCCACGGTGAAGAAAAACCTGGTCGAAGGCGCGGCGCTGGTGGTGGTGGTGCTGTTTCTGTTCCTGGGCAATATCCGCGCTGCGCTGATCACGGCGCTCATCATTCCGCTGTCGATGCTGTTCACCTTCACCGGCATGGTGAAGTTCGGCATCAGCGCCAACCTGATGAGCCTGGGCGCGCTGGACTTCGGCATCATCATCGACGGGGCGGTGGTGATTGTGGAGAACTGCGTGCGGCGCCTGGCGCATGCGCAGGAGCGCAAGGGCAGCCCGCTGTCGCGCAGCGAGCGCTTCCATGAGGTGTTTGCGGCCGCCAAGGAAGCGCGCCGGCCGCTGCTGTTCGGGCAGCTGATCATCATGGTGGTCTACCTGCCGATCTTTGCGCTGACGGGGGTGGAGGGCAAGATGTTCCACCCGATGGCGCTGACCGTGGTGCTGGCGCTGGCGGGCGCGATGCTGCTGTCCATCACCTTCATCCCGGCAGCGATTGCGCTGTTCATCGGGGCGAAGGTAGGCGAGAAGGAAAACCGCCTGATGACCTGGGCGCGCAAGGCCTACCAGCCCTTGCTGGCGCGGGTGATGCGCATGCCGGTGGTGGTGCTGACGGCAGCCGTCGTCTCGGTGGCCCTGAGCCTGCTGCTGGCATCGCGCCTGGGCAGCGAGTTTGCACCGAATCTGAACGAGGGCGACTTTGCGATCCAGGCGCTGCGGGTGCCGGGCACGAGCCTGACGCAATCGCTGGAGATGCAGATGCAGATCGAGCGCGCGCTCAAGGACCAGGTGCCCGAGATCGAGCGTGTGTTTGCCCGCACCGGCACGGCCGAGATCGCCTCGGACCCGATGCCGCCCAATATCTCGGATGGCTACATCATGCTCAAGCCGCGTGCGCAGTGGCCTGACCCGCAGCGCAGCCGCGAGGACCTGCTCGCCCAGGTGCAGGAGGTGGTCGAGGCGATACCGGGCAGCAACTACGAGTTCTCTCAACCAATTCAGCTGCGCTTCAACGAGCTGATATCGGGCGTGCGCAGCGATGTGGCAGTGAAGGTGTTTGGCGATGACATGCAGGTGCTGGAGCGTACTGCCCAATCGATTGCCGCGATGCTGCAGAAGGTGCCCGGCGCCTCCGAGGTGAAGGTGGAGCAGACCACGGGCCTGCCAATGCTGACGGTGCAGGTGGACCGCGAGAAGGCATCGCGCTATGGCCTGAACATGGGCGATGTGCAGCAGACCATTGCCACGGCGGTGGGCGGCCAGGAGGCCGGCACGGTGTTTGAAGGTGACCGGCGCTTTGACATACAGGTGCGCCTGCCCGAAGCGCTGCGCAGCGACCTGGCCGCACTGGAGCGCCTGCCCATTGCGCTGCCGCAGCAGGAGGGCAGCCGTCTGGGCTTTGTGCCCTTGTCGGCGGTGGCCAGCTTTGCGCTGTCGCCCGGTCCCAACCAGGTCAGCCGGGAGGATGGCAAGCGCCGCATTGTCGTGAGCGCCAATGTGCGCGGCCGCGATATCGGTTCCTTCGTCGAGCAGGCGCAGCAGGACCTGGGTGCGATGGCCTTGCCCAGTGGCTACTGGACGCGCTGGGGCGGCACCTTCGAGAACCTGCAGTCCGCCCAGCAGCGGCTGCAGATTGTCGTGCCCGTCGCGCTGCTGCTGGTGTTCACGTTGCTGTTTGCGATGTTCAACAACGTGCGCGATGGCCTGATCGTCTTTACCGGCATTCCGTTTGCGCTGACCGGCGGCATTCTGGCGCTGTGGCTGCGCGGTATTCCGCTGTCGATCTCGGCAGCGATCGGCTTTATTGCGTTGTCCGGCGTGGCCGTGTTGAACGGCCTGGTGATGATCTCGTCGATCCGCGCGCTGCGCGAGGGTGGGCTGGCCGTTCCCGATGCCGTGCACACCGGGGCGCTGTCGCGCCTGCGGCCGGTGCTGATGACGGCCCTGGTCGCGTCACTGGGCTTTGTGCCGATGGCCATTGCAACCGGCACGGGTGCCGAGGTGCAGCGGCCGCTGGCCACTGTAGTGATTGGCGGCATTTTGTCATCCACGGTGTTGACCTTGCTGGTGCTGCCGCTGCTGTACCGCCTGGTACATCGGCGCGATCCGTCGGAGGACGAATTGGATAGCAAAGAGGGCGCTGACAGGCCCGCTGCGGCCTGAGCCACTTCATCTCACTGACAACCAAGCCATGGCCTAGCCACCAGCCATGGCTTTGTTTTATCTGCGGTTGGTGCAGCCCGCGCATTGCAGCAATGTCATCTTGCTGTGGGGCTTTGGTCAGCGTGTTTTTTCAACAATGGAGCCATCTCGCATGCAGCCGCAGCGAGCGTATTCCCACCCTCATGAAAGGCAATGCAACCATGCAAAAAGCACCTACCTCCACCCTGTTGTCCCTGGCTTTCGCAGCCCTGTCGCTGGGCATGCTGAACAGCGCATCGGCCAGCGCGACCTTGCACTCGGCACCCACGGAAAAGGGCTACGAGCTCTACCCCGAGCATGCCCAGCCGGGCAAGAGCCGCGCGCAGGTGCAGGCGGAGACGGTAGAGGCGCTGCAAAAGCGCGGACCCAACGCCTTGCGCAGCAGCAACTACCCGCCTGCACCTGCTGCTTCCGGTCCCGGCAAGACGCGCCAGCAGGTGATGGACGAGTACAGCAGCGAGACGCCGGCCGAGAGAAAGGCCCGCCTGCAAATGTTCCGTGGCTGAACACCGCGTGGCTCTGGAAGGTGGCGCAGTGCGCCACCTTTTTTTGCGCCCAAGGGCCTAAACAGCGAACCCGTGCCTAGCGCACATGCAGATGCTGTTTGACCGCCGGCGCCGCTGGCGTCTCGGCCAGGCCGGCGAGGATGCCGCAGTGCTCCACGTCCTGGGTGCCCCGGCAGCGGTCACGCAGGGCGATCAGCTGCGCCTCCAGCCCGCGCAGCTCCTGGATGCGCAGCGCGACATGGCCGATATGCGCTTCGATCAGCTTGTCGACGGTTTCGGCGCAGTCCTGGGCGGGTTCATCTTTGTAGCGCAGCAGCTCGCGCACTTCGTCCAGCGACATCTGCAGCCCCCGGCAATTGCGGATGAACTGCAGGCGCTCCAGGTGTTGCGCCTCATAGACGCGGTAGTTGCTGGCGGTGCGCGTGGGCTGCGGCAGCAGGCCTTCGCGCTCGTAGTAGCGGATGGTTTCCACGGGTGTTGCAGAGGCCGTGGCCAGTTCACCGATTTTCATGTCATTGCCCTCATGTCCATACGGAGTCTAGCGATTTAGGCTTGACATTGTAGTTACTACAGGGTTTTTAATCGAAGCAACAGGGAGCACGCTCTATGACCCCAACGAATTCCAAGCCCATGACTGCCCATTCCGACACCGCGCAACGCCATTCCGATGGCCATGCTGCAGCATCCTGCTGCGCTGGCAAAGACCACCAGGCCGCCGCAGTGGCCGCCAACGGGCATGGCCACAGCCATGACGAAGACAACGATCACGATCACAGCCATGGTCACGACCATGCGCATTCGCATTCCCCTGCAGCAACGGCTGCGGCGCATGCACATACCGATTGCTGCACCCCCGATCTGGGCCCTGCCGCCCAGGCCAGCTCGGCCTTGAAGGCCGATGACGGTGCCTTGCTGCTGCGCATTCCCGCGATGGACTGCCCCGTGGAAGAGGGGCAGATCCGCCAGATTCTGGAAGGCGCGGCGGGCGTCAAGCTGCTGCAGTTTGACCTGCCTGCCCGCACCTTGCGGGTGGAGGCCGACCCGCAGCAATGGGCCGCAGTGACGGAGAAGATCCAGTCCGCAGGCTTTGCCACCGAGACGCTGTCGGCGCCCCCCGCCGCTGCCGATGTGCAGAAGGCGCAGCGTGTGGAGCTCTACCGCCTGATTGCGGCCTTGGTGGTGGCAGCCACCGCAGAGCTGCTGCACCTGCTGACCCCCGAAACCTCGGTCTGGCGCATGGTCGGCATGGCCGTCGCCGCGCTGGCGATTGCGCTGTCGGGCCTGGGCGTGTTCAAGAAAGGCCTGTCGGCGTTGCTGCGCGGCCAGCTGGGCATCAATGCACTGATGAGCGTGGCGGTGATCGGCGCCTTTGCGATCGGCCAGTGGCCCGAGGCGGCCATGGTGATGGCGCTGTACTCGCTGGCCGAGTTGATCGAGGCGCGCTCGGTGGACCGCGCGCGCAATGCGATTGCCCAGCTGCTGGCGCTGTCGCCGCCGCAGATCGAGGCCCGGCAGGCCGACGGCAGCTGGCAGGTCCAGGACGCCAAGACAGTGGCGGTCGGCACCCTGGCGCGGGTCAAGCCCGGTGAGCGCTTTGCGCTGGATGGCGTGGTGACCAGCGGCCAAAGCGCGGTGGACCAGTCCTCCGTCACCGGCGAGAGCATTCCGGTGGACAAGGCGCCGGGCGACCCGGTGTTTGCCGGCACTATCAACCAAAGCGGCTCGCTGGAGTTCGAGGTCAGCAAACGCTCGACCGACACGGTGCTGGCCCGCATCATCCATGCGGTGGAGCAGGCCCAGGGCCAGCGTGCGCCCACCCAGCGTTTTGTGGACAGCTTTGCCCGCATCTACACCCCCGCCGTCTTTGTGCTGGCGGTCGCAGTCGCGGTGCTGCCCCCGCTGATGCTGGGCTGGCCCTGGCTGACGGCGATCTACAAGGCGCTGGTGCTGCTGGTCATCGCCTGCCCTTGCGCGCTGGTGATCTCCACGCCGGTGACCGTTGTCAGCGGCCTGTCGGCAGCGGCCCGCCGAGGCATTCTGGTCAAGGGCGGCGCCTATCTGGAAGAGGCGCGCAAGCTGCGCGTCGTGGCGCTGGACAAGACCGGCACCATCACCGCCGGCACCCCTCGGCTGGTGCAGACCCGCATGCTGTCGACCAGCACCGATGCCCGGCAGATAGAGCGCATTGCCAAGAGCCTGGCCGCGCGCTCGGACCATCCCGTCTCCAAGGCAGTCGCCGCCGGTATCGATGGCGAGGCGCTGGAGGTAGATAACTTTGCCGCCGAGCTGGGCCGGGGCGTCAAGGGCGATATCGCCGGGCAGAGCTATGTGCTGGGCAACCACCGCTGGATCCACGAGCGCGGCCAGTGCTCTGCCGAGGTGGAGGCGCTGATGCTGGCGATGGAAGAGCAGGGGCAGACCGTCTCGGTGCTGGCCAGCGCGCAAGGCGTGCTGGGGCTGTTCGCGGTGGCCGACACCACCAAGGAATCGAGCAAGCAGGCGATTGCCGAGCTGAAGGCCCTGGGCATCCGCACGGTGATGCTGACCGGCGACAACGAAGCCACCGCCCGCGCCATTGCCGCGCAGGTGGGCATCGACGAGGTCAAGGCCAATCTGCTGCCCGAGGACAAGCTCCAGGTCATCAACGGCCTGGTGGCCCAGCAGCCGGCCGGCATGGTGGGCGATGGCGTCAACGATTCCCCCAGCCTGGCCGCCGCGTCGATCGGCTTCTCGATGGGTGGCGCCGGCACCGACATCGCCAAGGAGGCCGCCGACATCCTCATCATGAACGACGACCTGCGCAGCGTGCCGGAAACCGTGCAACTGTCCCAACGCACCTACGCCATCCTGTGGCAGAACATCATCTTCGCGCTGGGCATCAAAGTGGTGTTCTTCGCGCTGGCGGTGTTTGGCAATGCCTCGATGTGGATGGCGGTGTTTGCCGATATGGGGGCGAGCTTGCTGGTGGTGTTCAATGGGCTGCGGTTGCTGCGCGTGTCCACCAAATAGCCCCTCTCCGGGGACGCCTGGCACCGGCTTGACCCAGGGCCCCTCCATGGCATCGATCGCCGCGACGGGGCTGACAGGGCAGCGCAGCCTGACCGGCGCTGATGCGGTCCATCGTGGTCATCGCAAATGTCTGTCGGCCCAGGTCATCATCCTGGCGATCGCCACAGCGGGCACAACGATGAACGCATAGGCGGCCGACCGTGCCCAGCGAGAGCCTTCGATGTGTTGCGCGATCCTGGGGCCATGGCGGTAATACCACCGAATGAACGCCTTGCCCAGCACCGTGCGGACCAGCATCTTGTCCCGGAAGGCGCGCAGGAAAATGACATTCGGGTGTTGCACGCTCCCCATCGTGGCGGTGATCACGAAGCAATGCAGCGATTTTCTTCTCGGGTACGGGAGCTGATAGCCTGGCTCCAGTGCCACGAGTTTTGCGGCATACAGATCAAAGATGGACCGGAGTTCTTTCTCGTATTGGTCATCGAGGTGTTTGACGGTTACGGCGTTGTCATTGGCGGGGTCTTTGAATTTGATGCCGGTAATATTGTCATTGCATATCTGGACAATATTTTTCAGGATCTGGCTGTCCTGGGGCTTGTACGTGTGTGCGGTCTCAAGGAGTGAAATGATCTCCCGGCACAGCACCAAATGGCTGGCCCATGCACCAGGGGCAGCGGCAAGCTTTGTGATGATGGAATATGCCATCTGGTAATTCGTGGCACCAATGCTTGCCATATCCTGTGCGGCGGCCAGTTTCATGTCTTCCCGCTTGTCGGCGGGGGATAACTTGATGGCCTGCGCAAAGGCGACCTGCATTTCTTTCAGGTGTTGAAAGTTTCTATTGCCCAGCGCGCCCGCTGCCTTCCCCTTGCCATACCAGGCCGCCGCATTGCGTGGCTCGATCTCCAGCACCTTGGTGTAATAGCCATAGGCTTCTGAAAAATTTCCTGCCGTCAAAGCGACATCTGCGAGCTCCATGAAAGTGGACGCACTGCCAGAGATCAATCGGATCGCTTGCCTCACCACCACATCGACGCCGCAGTACATGCATTTGACGACGTCGTGATCGTCGGGTACTTGGAGTGTCCCCGAGCAGGAGGGGCATAAGGCGGGCACAAATGGCATAAACGCTTTCGCTATCTTGAATTCTCTGGAACCTCAGAGCCAGTTGGGCAAAGGATACCTCCAGGGGGTGGACCATTTCCAGGCAAATGGTGGGTGGGGCGCCCATCCCGGTGGGTTGCATCGGGATGCGGCGCATCCGCGCATGGGCCCTGGCCCCTGGAGAGTCTACCTCTGGCCGAACGGGCGAATGGCAGCCCACTGCCCAGTGTCTGGACAAGGCATTGTGCAGGCCCCGGCAAGTATCCGTGGCTTTGAAGCCTGGTGCTCAGAAAGTGGACCAGAGTGACCAGGTGCCATAGGCATGGAGCAGACCGATCAAGCCGCAAAGGCCGGACGAGACTATCCAAAACGCGGTTGAGTTCTCTGGAAACTTCGCCTTGAGAAGGGGAGATGCGACAGATCGGGCCATGAATACAATGCTCACAGCAACCAACACCCATTGGGTGAGCGGAAGCCGTTGCCGGAGAACACCTGCGCCAGAAAGCGCAAAGACGGCCCAGATCAAAAGCACGCCCGCTATGGAAAGCGTCACCAGGGTAGGCCGGAGTTGCCGGGCTTCAGCCGCTCGGGCCATGCGCTCCCCTGCGCCCATGAACCGATAGGCTTTCGGGCCGATGACGATACAGGCCATATGGGCCACGGCGGCGGCAGCGCTGAACGCTGCCCCGATGAGCAGCGCAGAAGCGCCCGTGCTGAGTGTGTACATGGTGATCTTTATGCGGGCACAGGGTGCAGACAAAGCCGGTATTTACCTGAAAGCGGTGCTGGAGCAGGGAACGGCTGCCATGTGGCACAGCCCTGAGGGTCCACCGGACGTCAATACGCACCCATATAGTCGCGCTTGCCAATCTCCACGCCGTTGTGGCGCAGGATCGCATAGGCAGTGGTCACATGGAAGAAGAACTGTGGCAGCCCATAGTGCAGGAGATAGGCAGTGGCGGTCAGCTTCTTTTCCTTGGGCGTGCCGGGGCGCAATACGATGTCGCGGCTTTCGCTGTGGTCGAATTGCGCGGCTGGGAAGGATTCGAGATGGGCCAGCGCCTTGGCGATCAGGGCTTGCAGGTCGGCGAAGCTGGTCTCCGTGTCGGGCCAGGATGGCACTTCGGCACCTGCGAGGCGGGAGGCAATGCCCTTGGAGAAGTCCGAGGCGATCTGCACCTGGCGGACGAGCGGAAACATGTCGGGAAACAGCCGTGCCTGCAGCAGCGCGTTGGGATCGATGTTGCGTTGCGCCGCATGGTCTTCGGCCTTCTTGAGCACCTCTGACAGGGCACGCAACATCTGCTGCATGACGGGAATGGAGGCGGTGTACAGCGGGCTGGTCATAGAGAGATCACTTTTTAGAAATGGCACGATGGCCGAGGTGGGGCTGGCAGAGATTCTGCCTGCCCTCGCAGGCTACCAGCAAACGGATATAACAGCGCGCATGGTGCCGTTGCCGGCTTGCTGGTCGCCAGTTGCATCCATGAATATAGGCCGACGACAATCTATGACCAGGTGGAGGGCACCGCGATGAACCAGGCCCAGATGGACCTATCGATGCCGCCGATCTGATGCAGCCCATGCTGCGCAACCCCTGTCCTGCTCCTGAAGGAGAACCGATGAAAAAATGCTTGCTGCTCTGCGCCCTGGTGTTGCCATTCGCACTCACCGGCCAGGCCATCGCCGGTGCCAATACCGCACAACTGAACTGCAGCGGCAGCCATGCCGGGCAGGTGATAAGCCTGGTGGGCGCTATTCCAGCCTCCATCGTGGATGTCGATCTCCAACTCTATTACGGTGCGCAAAACTTGGGCTTGGCGTCGCCGCAGGCGGAGGCCACTGAGCGCACGGATTTTCGCCGTGGCATCTTCAAGTTGGATGTGGCCCTAGCTGGTGCCAACAGGCTGCAGCTCCAGGCCCAGCCCAAGAGCATCAAGTACAAGGGCAGCATGGGCGGCGGCAAGCTCAACGCCAGCTTTGTGGCCACAATCCAAGAGGCTCCGGAGCCTTTTAAAGCCGTGCTGAAAGGGGCTGAGTTGCGGTGCAGCTATGCCTATGACATTTGAGCGAGAGACCCGGTTGACGGCTGCTTGAAATGGCGGGGGCGCCGATCAACTCCAAACCGCATCAACACCAACTGCCCGTATACCCGGACCGGTTACGGAAGCCGGGCACCACAAGGACTCCATGACAGATCCCATCGATCTACTCACCCATAACCAAGCCGCCTGGAACCGCCAAGCCGCGCAAGGCTGCGCCTGGTCGGCCCCGGTCAGCGCTGAAGAGATTGCAAACGCCCGTGCGGGCAACTGGAGCGCGGCCCGCCTCACGCCCGGGCCCTTGCCCGCAGGGTGGTTGGAGCAGGTGCGCGGTCGGCGCATTCTGTGTCTGGCAGCCGGAGGCGGGCAGCAAGCCCCCATCCTGGCGGCAGCGGGCGCGGATGTGACGGTGTTCGATTTCTCCGAAGGGCAGCTGGACCAGGACCGCAAGGTCGCCGCCAGAGAGGGCCTGGACCTGCGCTGTGTGCAGGGCGATATGCGTGATCTCTCCGTCTTTGCCGATGCCAGCTTTGACGTCATCTTCCACCCCATCTCCAACCTCTATATCCCCGACGTGCGCCCGGTCTGGCGCGAATGCGCGCGCGTGCTGGCGCCGCAAGGCGAGCTGCTATCGAGCTTTTGGAACCCGGTGGTCTTTGTGGCCGACCGCGACCCGGCCTTGACGGCTCAGGGGCTCGTGCGCCCCAACCGCCGTCTGCCTTATTCCGATCTCGCGCACTTGTCTGCAGATGAGCTGGCCGCCAAACGCGAACGCGGTGAAGCCCTGGTGTTTGGCCATACGCTAGCAGACCAGATTGGCGGCCAGCTGGATGCGGGCTTGGTGCTCACCGGCTTCCATGAGGACTGGCAGCCCCATCCGCGCTTTGTGGTGGAGAATGTGATGCCGACGTTTATGGCTACAAAGGCGATGAAGCCCAGCTGATCAAGCTGAGACATCCGCCAGCCATAGAGGACCAGGGGCCTAAGCTGAAAACCGCTTCAACACCAACGAAGCATTCACCCCCCCAAACCCAAACCCATTGAGCATCGCATGCTCGATCGCATGCGCCCGCGCACTGCCGCGAATCAGATCCAGACCGTCGGCCAAGGGGTCAGGGTTGTCCAGATTGAGCACAGGCGGTGCCATCTGGTCGCGCAAGGCCAGGACGGTAAAGATGGCAGCCGCCCCGCCGGCGGCGCCCAGCATATGCCCCAGGGCTGACTTGGTGGCGGTGATGGAGGGGCCCGTGCCGGCACCAAACACCTGGCGGATGGCGGCGAGCTCGCCCCGATCACCGACCGGGGTGGAGGTGGCATGCGCATTGAGGTGCTGGATATCTCCTGGTTGGAGTTGCGCCTGGCGCAAGGCGGCGCGCATGGAGCGGGCGGCACCGGATCCGTCCTCGGGGCCGGAGGTGACATGGTAGGCATCGGCCGAGGTGCCATAGCCGACGACTTCGGCCAGCGGTGTGGCGCCGCGCGCCAGCGCATGGTCCAAGGCCTCCAGCACCAGAAGGCCTGCGCCTTCGGCCATCACAAAACCTTCGCGCGCCATGTCAAAAGGCCGGGACACCTGGCCGGGATGGTCCTCGCCACCGGTAGCGACGGCCTTGGCGGCGGCAAAGCTGCCCAGCGCCACACGGTCAATCGTGGCTTCGCTGCCGCCGCACAGTGCCATGTCGGCCTCGTTGTTGCGGATCAAGCGTGCGGCATCGCCAATCGCCTGGATGCTGGCGGCACAGGCGGTGACCGGCGCGCCCAGCGGGCCTTTGAGCTGGTGGCGGATGGAGACCTGCCCGGCAGCCAGGTTGGCCAGAAAGGCCGGCACGGTGAAGGGCGAGAGGCGCTGCGGACCTTTGCCATCGGTGGTGCGTACCGCGTCGGTGATGGTGCTGAAGCCGCCCACGCCGGAGCCGATGACGGTGGCGGCGCGCTCCAACTGCTCGGCACTGGCTTGGCCCCACTGCGCATGCGCCAGCGCCTGGTCTGCGGCGCCCAGCGCAAAGGCGATAAAGCGGTCCATGCGGCGCAGCTCTTTGGCGGCGATGATGGCCTCGGCGCTCCAGCCGGCCTGCGGATCTTCTTGCAAGCTGGGTACGCGGCCAGCGACGGTGACGCCAGTGCCTTCACCGACCTCGGCAGCCAGCGCACGCACGCCCGACTGGCCCGCCAGCAAGCGCTGCCAGGCCAGCTCTACATGGCAACCCAGCGGTGACACCAGGCCCAGCCCGGTGATGACGACACGACGATCCATATGGCAGCTTTCGCGGATGGGCGCCATCGTGCTAAAACGGGTGCCCAGCCTTATTGATGATGGTCGTCATCATAAATGAGTTTTGATGATGGGTATCATCTAACGCATGAAAGTCAGCAAAGCACAAGCCGCCGAAAACCGCGAAGGCATCGTGGATGCCGCTGCGCGGCTCTACCGGGAAAAAGGCCTGGAGGGCGTGGGTGTGGCCGAGATCACGCGCGATGCGGGCCTGACGCACGGCGGGCTCTACCGCCACTTTGCGTCCAAGGATGCCCTCGCCAGAGAGGCCTGCCTGCGCGCCTTTGACTGGACCATCACGCCGCTCGAAGGGCTGGATACCGCTGCTGCCGATGATGCGCCCGCCGCCCGGCTGCGCGCCTTGGTGCATGGCTACCTGTCGGCCAACCACCGCGACCATCCCGGCGAAGGCTGCCCCGCCGCCGCCTTGGCCACCGATGCGGCCCGCGCGGGGCCGGAGATGTCCGAAGCATTTGCGCAAGGGGTAGAGCGCAATATCCAGCGCTTTATGGAAGTCGTGCCGGGCGATGGGCCTGCCAAGCGTGCCCAGACCATCGTGACGCTCAGCAGCATGGTGGGTGCCCTGGTGCTGGCCCGCGCTACGGCGGCGGGCAACCCGGCGTTGTCTGAGGAGATCTTGGCTACTTTGCGGGAGCAGTTGGCGCCGCCTGCGGAGTGAGCGGCACCCGATGTGAGGACGGTTAGCGCTTCTTCGGGGTCTTCTTGACCATGCCCTGCCAAGCCAGTGCCACGAGAACCAGGCTGATACTGGGATCGAGAAGCAGGGGAGCCCACGCGTAAGCTTTCAGGGATCCTCCTGGATAGAAATACATCGCGATGCTGGCGGACAGTCCGCATATCCACGGAGGCGCGAAGCTGAATCCTTTCTTACTGATCTGGGCCTCGATGAGAGATGCCCAATTTAGCAGCAGGACCAAGGTGCAAGCGGCAATGATTGCAAGCGTTCCAATTTGGATGATCGTCATTGAATGCTGTATTTAAAAACGTGGGCGTTTGACCCGGATTGGAAACGCAGGCTAGATGCTAATGGCTACCGACTCTTTTCCCGCTTCAAATACCGCCCCAGCCATTCCACAAATCCCTTGGCACACGCCACTTGGCGGAAGGGGACATCAGCGATAGGGGCAAGGTATGGCCGTTCCAATCAGGTAGCACCTCGACCAAGGTGCTTGACTGCATCATCGATTCGGCCAGCAGCCGGTGGATCTGACCAATGCCCGAGCCCGCAGCCAGGATGGCGATCTGACCTTGGCTGCGGCGGCAGGCAACCTGTAGCTGTCTGAGGAGATCTTGGCTACTTTGCGGGAGCAGTTGGCGCCTCCGGTTGTTGAAGGATAGCGGCGAGGCTATGGTGGATACAGTCGGCCAATCGCGATCAATGGTTGAATTCTCAGCGGCTCCACATTTGACACCATTTGTATATAAATCTACAATTTAAGTATTTAAGTCTGGATTTTTAACTTAAGTAGCAGAATTGTGGAATTAAATTTCTCTACTCCTGAGGAAATTGTTCAACGCATTTGCGACCGCCTGCGCGTGGAGCGCGTGGCTCAGGCGATGACCCAAGGCGAGTTGGCAGCGCGAGCGGGAGTGAGTAAATCGACGATCTCGAACGTGGAGTCAGGTCACTCTGTGAAGCTGGAATACATTGTGCGAGTGGCGATGGCCTTGGGGCGCAGCAGCGAGCTTGAAAACCTTTTTCTTCCCTCCCTCGATAGCATTGACGATGTAAATCGTTATGAGGCCACTGCGAATCGGCAGCGCGTCAGAAACAAGGGCTCCCGTGCTTGATACCGTCAACATCTACTACGAAGGCTGGGGCGAAAGATGGCTCTGGGGCACCTTGGTGCGCACCCGGCGCGTCACCTCTCGGCCCGTGACCGTCTTTGAATACAGCAGCGAAGCGCTGAGCCGCAATATCGAGCTGTCGTCCCATCGGCTGCCTCTCAAGCAAAAGACCACCAAAGGCTTTCCTATCCACCAGCTGGAGCTGCCAGGCCCTGCCTATGATGCTTTGCCCGACGGCTGGGGCATGCTCTTGATGGAGCGGCTATTTCGCAAACGGCAGCTTTCGCCTGCCAGCATCGGTCCGCTGGAGCGCTTGGCCTACGTGGGCAACAACGCGCTGGGTGCCATGACCTTCGAGCCTGTGGCTCCAGAAGGCATGGAGTCGGATCAGCACGTCTCGCTGGAAAGCCTGGCTTCGGGCGTTCAGGAGGTTATGCGCGGTGAGGGCGGCGAATACCTGGAGATGCTGATGCAAGTGGGTGGATCGCCCCAAGGTGCACGGCCCAAGGCGCTGGTGTACCGAGACCCGCTGACCTTGGAATTCACGACCGCCCATATCCCAGGTTATGAGCCTTGGCTGGTGAAGTTTCCGGCCAAGTCCGAACACCCGGAAGTCTGCGCCATCGAATCGGTGTACGCCCATTGCCTTCGGCTGTGCGATGTGCAAACGCCCGATAGCCTGCATTTCCATCTGCCGGGCGGCCATGCAGCGTTTGCCAGCAAGCGGTTCGATCGTCTCCATGACATGCGTATACCTGTCCAGAGCCTGGCATCGTTTACCGGGGCGGACTACCAGGTGCCTGGCTCTCTCAACTACCAGAACTTTTTGCGTGCCACCCACCTGTGCACCCGAGATATCCGCCAGAAGGCCGTGGCATTTGAGCGTGCGCTGTTCAATGTGGTGTTCAACAACCGTGATGACCACACCAAGAATTTCTCCTACCGCATGGACCAGGCGGGGAACTGGCAGTTATCGCCAGCGTATGACGTGACGTATTGCACAGGTCCGGGAGGCTGGCACCAGATGGACGTCTGCGGCGAAGCCTTGAACATCGGCCGGGAGCAGATGATGCAACTGGCCGCCGAAGCGGATTTGACAACGCAAGCGGCAAGCGAGTTGATCGAAAAGATGGGAGCGGTGGCAAGCCGGTTCACATCCATCGCAGCAGAACTGCACAAGGGTGCGATTCAGAAAGAGACATTGCAGGAAATTCAACGCCAGATTGATGCCAACTTGGCCCGTCTTCGTTAGCGCAAGCGGATTGGTAAAGCTGTGAAACGAAGAGGGTTGCACTCATCATTGATGACAATCGGCTATAGCGGTAGCTGCCATGCAGATGAAGAAATTGCTGATCTTTGATTTGGACGAGACCCTGGTGCATGCTGTGGCCGAACCGTTTGCGCATCCCGCTGATTTTGCGTGGCAGGAACACCATGTGTATGTGCGTCCACATCTACAGGCGCTCCTGCAGGAAACCAGTGCGTGCTACGAATTTGCCGTATGGTCCTCTGCGTTACGCGCCTATGTGGACGCCGTGATCGCGCATTTATTCCGCCCTCCATTTGACCTGCGATTTGCCTGGTCGGTTGAGCGCTGTGTTCAGCGCATCCATCCGCAGACCAATGGCTATGTGTACATCAAGGATCTCCGAAAGGTGCAGAGCCAGGGCTATGCGTTGGAGCAGATTCTGATCGTCGATGACTCACCAGAGAAAGTGATGCGGCAGCCAAAGAACCTGGTCGCTATTCAAGCATTTCAGGGCCAGCAAGATGACAAGGCGTTGCTCCAGCTTGCCGACGATTTGCTGGCGCGTGCGTGCTGACGCCGTGAACCCTGTGCCAAAACCACTCACTCCGGCGCCCCAAAGGCCCCTTCGCGCGACAGCCCATAGCCGGCAATGAAGAACTCGTAGCGCAGCCCCGTAGCCACATCCGTCGCAGTCTCGATGCCAATCGTCTCCAGTGCGCCCTCCAGGATCTGCGCCTGTTTCAAGGGCTTGGCATCGATCTGCTGGGCGACGATATAGCTCCCATCCGCTGCCCGAAAAACCACATCGCCCTTGGGCGTCACTGCCTCAATCACATTCTGCATAGCTGGCTCCAAATCCATCGTGGCCGGGCCCCATGGCCCGCTGCCTGATTGGTCACTGTACGCATGCGGCAGACGATGCGGTAGAGGGCGCCCGCTTGCAGAAATCGTAAGCAGTATTTACGAATCGGTTTGGCGATACATTCACATTCATGACGAATCTGCGCGCTATCGACATCTTTGTCAAAGCCCTGGAAGGGGGCTCCATCGCCTCGGCTGCACGCCAGCTGGGTATCTCTCCGGCGGCGGCCAGCCAGAACATTGCGCGGCTGGAACGCGAGCTGGGCACGCGGCTGATCACGCGCACCACCCGCTCGATGGCGCTGACCGAAGCGGGCGAGCGCTACCTGGCCCGGGTGGCGCCGGTGCTGGATGAGCTGGCGCGCGCGCAGGCCGATGTGTCGCTGGTGCATGGGGCCGTGCAAGGGCGGCTGCGGGTGGCCTGCATGGCCGCCTTTGGCCGCCATGTGCTGGCGCCGTTGCTGCCGGCCTTCCAGGCGCGCCATCCGCAGCTGGAGCTGGAATTGCTGGTGACCGACCGCGATGTCGATGTGCTCAAGGAGGATGTGGACGTCAGCATCCGCTACCGCGATGTGCTGGAGCCCGGCATGTCGGTGCGGCCGCTCGCCGCCATGCCGCGCTTTTTGTACGCCTCGCCCGCGTATCTGGAAAAGCATGGCCGCCCGCAGGTGGCCGAGGATCTGCTGCAGCATGCCTGTTTGCTGTACCGCCGCGAGCGGGACGGGCGCTTTATGCGCTGGCCCTTTGTGCGCGATGGCCGCCGGGTCGACCCTGGCCTGCGTGTTGCCGCCATTGGCACCGATATCGATGCGCTGGTGGAGCTGGCGGTTGCCGGTGGCGGCATTGTCTGGGCTGGCAGCTTTATCACCCAGCGCCATGTGCAGGAGGGGCGGCTGGTGCCCTTGGTGCTGCAGCCCGCGCGCAAAGGCCGCAAAGCAGTACCGGGCCCGCTGCTGCTGGAGGAGGTGACCTTGGACTTTTTTGCCTGTTTCCGCGACCGGCAGTATGTGCCAGCCAAGGTGCGCAGCTTTGTGGACTATTTGCTGGAGGTGCTGCCGGGGCATCCGGCGTTGGCACAGGCGGCAGTCAGCGAAGCGGGGCGGTAACGATGCGCGCTGGGCTGGGGCTTGCCTGCGTTATCAAGCACCGCCGTACTTCAAATGGATCAACGGATAAGGCCGCCCCTGCCCATCGACCGCCGAACGCCCGGTGCGCCGAAAGCCCATCTTTTCGTAAAAGCCCACCGCCTGGTCGTTCTGCTCGTTGACATCGGTGCTCATCTGCGCATGCAGTGACAGCCCATGGCGCACCAGCGCGGCGCCCAGGCCTTGGCCCCGGGCGGCGGGGTCCACAAACAGGGCTTCCATGTGTCCGTTGTCGATGAGCATGAAGGCGAGCGGCTGGTCCTGCGCATCAACGGCCAGCCAGAGCGGCGCCTGGGGCAGGAAGCTGCTGACCAGTGCATCGAGGGCCGCGCGGTCCGCTGGTTGCAGAAAGTGGTGGGTGGCGTCGACGGCCTGGCGCCAGATCTCGACGGCGCGAGGGCCATCTTCGGGGCGGGAGGGGCGGATGGTGATCATTGTGGAATTATGCACAGGCCTGCTGTGCTGGGGCCCTGAGGCGTGCACGGCGCAGCTGCGCATGGGCACTGCACCGCCCATGGCTGGCATCCGCATCCAATAACAATTAAGCTCCACCGTTATGGACTTTTTGGCAGAACAGTGGAGCTGACGATGGCGCGCAACGGAACCCTTATCCAGCAGGTGATGGCGCATGTGCGAGCCGGTATGGCCTCGCGCAGCTACTTGCCGGGAACACGGCTGCCATCGGTGCGGCAGCAGGCGGGGCTGCTGGGTATGTCGGTGTCGACGGTGGTGGAGGCCTATGAGCGGCTGGCGGCTGAGGGCCTGGTCGTGGCGCGGCCAGGGGCCGGTTTTTATGTCAACGGGCCGGTGGCGCCGCTGGCGCTGCTGGAGCTGGGGCTCAAGCTGGACCGGGTCGTCGATCCGCTGTGGGTGTCGCGCCAATCGCTGGAGAGCGCGCAAACGACCTTGCGCCCGGGCTGTGGCTGGCTGCCGCCCGACTGGATGTTTGAAGAGGGCATCCGGCGGGCGTTGCGCGCGCAGGCGCGGGGGCCGCTGGCCGAGCTGACCGAATATGCCACGCCGCTGGGCAGCCCGGGCCTGCGCCAGTTGCTGGCCAGGCGCATGGCGGCCACCGGCATCGAGGTGTCGCCCGAGCAGCTGATGCTGACGGAGTCAGGCACGCAGGCCATCGACCTGGTGTGCCGCTTCCTGCTCAAGCCTGGTGACACGGTACTGGTCGATGACCCCTGCTATTTCAACTTCCATGCGCTGCTCAAGGCGCACCAGGTGAAGGCAGTGGGCGTGCCCTACACGCCGCAGGGCCCCGATGTGCAGCTGTTCGACAAGGCCCTGCAGGAGCACCAGCCCCGGCTCTACATCACCAATGCCGGCATTCACAACCCCACGGGTGCCGCGCTGTCGCCGCTGGTGGCGCACCGGCTGCTCAAGCTGGTGGAAAGCTCGGACCTGGTGATTGTGGAAGACGATATTTTTGCCGACTTCGAGAACCAGCATGCGCCCCGGCTGGCCGCGTTTGACGGGCTGGCCCGGGTGATCCAGATCGGCAGCTTCTCCAAGACCATTTCGGCCTCAGTGCGCTGTGGCTACCTGGCGGCGCGGCCCGAATGGATCGAGGGCCTGGTCGATCTGAAGCTGGCCACCACCTTTGGCGCCGGGCGGCTGGCGCAGGACATCATCCTGAAGACCCTGACCGACAGCGGCTACCGCAAGCACATGGACCTGGTGCGCCAGCGCCTGGCCGAGAACATGGAGAAGGTGGCCCAGCGGCTGCGCAAGCTGCGCGTGGAGCCGGCCTTGGTGCCGCAGGCCGGCATGTTTCTGTGGTGCCGGCTGCCGCAAGGCGCCGATGCGGCGGCGGTGGCGCGCGCTTGCCTGCAGGAAGGGGTGGTGCTGGCCCCTGGCAACTCGTTCAGCCAGTCGCAGTCGGCGGGGGATTATCTGCGCTTCAACGTATCGCAGTGCGCAGATGAGCGGGTGTTTGCGGTGCTGGCCCGGGCCTTGAGCCAGGCCACGGCGGGCCGCTGACGGTCGGATTTTGGGTCATCCACCCAAAACTGTATTGCTTTTTACCGATAACAGTTTCTTTAAACTGTACTGCACTGTGTCTGGTGTGCAGTGCTGGCCCCATGGTGTACTGCTGGCTCGATCAAGGAGTCTTGCATGGAGAAAAGTACGGCCGGCTGGGTCAATGGCCTGGTGGGGGTGGCGATTTTTGCCGGTTCGCTGCCGGCCACGCGGGTGGCGGTGGCGGATTTGAACCCCAGTTTTTTGACCTGTGCCCGCGCCGTGGTGGCGGCGCTGCTGGGTGGTGGGTTTTTGCTGGCCCAGCGTGCGCGCCGGCCTGCGGCAGCCGATGTGCCGTCGCTCGCGATTGCGGCCTTGGGCGTGGTGGTGGGATTTCCGCTGCTGACGGCCTTGGCACTGCAGCACATGACCTCTGCCCATTCGATCGTCTTTGTCGGCTTGCTGCCGCTGTCCACCGCGATTTTTGCGGTACTGCGCGGGGGGGAGCGGCCCAGGGGCCTGTTCTGGGTGTTCTCGCTCGCGGGGGCGGCGGTGGTGGCGGGCTATGCAGCCCTGGGCGGCGGGCAGGGCTCGCTCATCGGCGATCTGCTGATGCTGGGCGCCGTGCTGGTCTGCGGCATGGGCTATGCCGAGGGCGCGCGCCTTTCGCGCAAGCTGGGCGGCTGGCAGGTCATCAGCTGGGCGCTGATGCTGTCGCTGCCGCTGATGCTGCCGTTGGCGCTGTGGCTGGCCCCTGCCAGCCTGGCGCATGTGCGCAGCGCCACCTGGCTCAGCTTTGTCTATGTGGCCGTGTTCAGCCAGCTGATCGGCTTTGTGTTCTGGTACCGGGGGCTGGCACAAGGGGGCATTGCGGCAGTCGGCCAGCTGCAGCTGCTGCAGCCCTTTATGGGTCTGGCGCTGGCCGCCGTGCTGCTGCAGGAGCAGGTCAGCGGGTCCATGCTGGTCGTGACCCTGGTGGCCGTGGTCTGCGTGGCGGGGGCCAAGAAATACGCCTGATCCAGCCGCCGCACAGCGTTTGAGGACTGCTGGGGCAACACGCTGTCTGCATCCGATACCCAGCGGGCATGTTCGGCATGTTCTGCGTGGCGCTGGCGGCGTTTTCCGGCGTGGGGCGGGGCGGAAAACGGCTATTCTTTCGGTTTTCGATAATAAGAGACGAGGTTCTATATGAAGACCGTATTCCGCCACACCGCCATCGCCTTGGGCATTGCCTTGGCAGCCGCCGGCGCCCAGGCCCAGCTGCTGCAAAAACCGGCGCTCGATGCGATTGCCGCCGAAGCGGTGAAGACGCCGGCGACCTTTGCACAGTTTCTGCAGAATGCTGCCAAGCAGGACACGCGCCTGGCGCCAGCGGTGCAGCGTTACACGCAAGGCGAGCAGCTGCAAGGCGATGACCTGGCCAATGTGGCCCGGCTGCTGGGCCTCTACACCCGCCTGACGCAAGAGCACCAGGTGCTCAGCAGCATCACCCAGATGGTGGCGCTGCCAACGGTGCGCGACCCCAAGGTGCCGCCGCACGAGAGCCCGGCCATCATCGACTTTGGCCGCATGGTGGAAAAGATGGCCCAGGACTTTGGCCTGCAGTACCGCAATGTGGACAACCGCATTTTTGAAGTGACCCTGCCGGGCAAGGGCACCGAAGAGTTCGGCATCCTGACCCATGCCGATGTGGTGCCGGTGGTGCCGGCCGAATGGGTGGTGGATGGCCAGCAGCTCGACCCCTTCAAGGTCACCCGCGTGGGCGACAAGCTCTACGGGCGCGGCACCATCGACGACAAGGGCTCGATCGCCACGGTGCTGTACGCGATGAAGGCCGTCAAGCAGTCGCAGCTGCCTTTGCAGCGCAGCATCCGCCTGATGATCGAAACCACCGAAGAGACCGGTGGTGATGCGATGAAGTACTACCGCGACAAGAGCAAGCTGCCCGACTACAACATCGTGCTCGACAGCAAGTACCCGGCCGTGGTGGCTGAAAAAGGCACGGGCGCCATCAAGGCCAGCTTTGCCGATGTGAAGACCGACCCGCAGCAACCCGCCATCACCGCGATGGCGGGCGCGGCATCGGCCAATGCGATTGCCCAGACCGCCACGGCAACGATCGAGGCGGGCAATGCCGCTGCGCTGGCCGCCGTGGCCCAGAAGCTGCAGGCTGCCAAGGATGGCTTTGTGGCCAGCAACCAGCAGTTTGGCAAGTTCAGCGTGGACCTGGTGAGCAGCGCCAACAAGATCGATATCAAGGTGACCGGCAGCTCCGCCCACGGCTCGCGCCCCGAAGAAGGCGTGAATCCCGTGCCGCGCCTGGCCTTGCTGCTGCAATCGGCGCTGATGCCCGCCCAGGGCCAGCCTCTGGTTCAGCAGAACCAGTACAGCGAAGCGGTGCGCTACATCAATGGCGTGTTTGGCATGGACTACTTTGGCAAGGGCCTGAATGTCGCCTACGCCGACGACTTCATGGGCCCGCTGACCATCTCGCCCAACCTGATCAAGCCCGGCAATGGCCAGCTGGAAGTGACCGCCAATGCCCGCATGCCGCGCGGCAAATCGCCGGAGCAGCTGAAGGCCGAAGTGGAAAAGGGCATTGCCAACTGGAGCGCTGCCACCCAGGTGCCCGTCAAGATCGACTACAGCCAAGGCAACTGGATGGCCCGCGACCCCAAGGGTGCCTGGCTCTCGACCCTGCTGAACATCTTTGGCGACACCACCGGCCTGGATGCCAAGCCCGTGCCCACCGCCGGCAGCACCACCGCCAAGCTGATGCCCAATGCCATCAACTTTGGCCCTGCGATGCCCGGCAAGAAGTACACCGCGCACAACGCGCTGGAGTACAAGGAAGTGCCGGATCTGCAGGCCGATATGCAGATGTTTACCGAGATGCTGGTGCGCATCGGCAACCTGCAGCAGATGCAATAAGCACGAGGCTGTGGCCCAAGCAAAAGGCCTGCATCCCAGACGGGGTGCAGGCCTTTTTTACGGGCTAGACATCAGCGGATCAGCCGGCCTTTGAAGCGCGAAAGTTTTCTGCAAACGCCAGCGCATCCACACGCACCTGCGCGGCTGTTTTGCCGGGCTTGAACAGTGCCGAGCCAATGCCAAAGCCTGCTGCGCCCGCTTGCAGCCAGGGGGCCATGTTGTCTGGCGCAATGCCGCCGACGGGGTAGATATTGCTGCCCTTGGGCAGCACGGCCAGCAGCGCCTTGACGACGGCGGGCGATGCCAGCTCGGCCGGGAAGATCTTGAGGCCATGCGCGCCATGCTCCAGCGCCATGAAGGCCTCGGTCGGGGTGAAGACGCCCGGCAGGCTGATGAGGCCCAGCTTGACGGCCTCGTCGATCACGGCCGGGTTGCAATTGGGCGAAATGATGAGCTGGCCGCCAGCGGCATGCACATCGCGCACCTGCTGGGGCGTCAGCACCGTGCCAGCGCCCACCAGCACATGGGGGTAGGCCTCGCGCATCGCGGCAATGCTCTCGAGCGGCTCGGGGGAGTTCAGCGGCACTTCCCACAGGCCAAAACCGGCCGATTGCAAGGCGGCACCCACGGGCACAGCCTCGCCGGGGGTGAGGCCGCGCAGGATGGCGATCAGCGGCAGCTTGGCCTGCAGGGCCTGGAATGTTTGAATCAGGTTCATGGCTGGGGTGGCAGTGACTGCGGCGTGGAGAGGGTCGTCTGGGTCAGGTGGTCGTAAATCGCTTGGTGGCCGGCCCAGGTGGCCTCATCACCAAAAGCGACCGCTTCGCAGCCCACATGGCGCAGTGCCAGGCTGTAGCGCTGCACCAGGGTGCTGGAGCCGATGACGGCGACGCGGCTGCCAGCAGCCGTCGGCATGGTGCGCAGCTCCTGGCCAATCAGCAGGCCCGAGAGGTAGCTGGCCGACTGGGCCGGATCGAGCGCGCCAAACAGTGACAGCGCGCGCGTGCCAAACAGCAGGTGGCTCAGGGTATCGGGGCTCTGTGCCCGCTCCAGCCCCTGGATGAAGGCGGTCTCGTCCAGCGCAGCGCTGCTGTCCAGGGTCTTGCCCAGGATGGAGTGCTGGGCCAGCAGCGCAAACAGCTCGCCGGTCATGAAGGTCTTGAAGCCGGTGATCGTGCTGTTCTGCGCCTGCACCCATTTGCTGTGCGTGCCTGGCAGCAGCAGCAGGCCGTCGCGGCTGCCCATCAACGCCAGCGCGCCGATAACCTGGATTTCCTCACCACGCATCACATCGGGCACGCCATGCACGGGATCGACCTGGCTCTGCGCCAGGCTGCTCATGCCCGGCACGATGGCCGTCGGCACGCGCTGGGGAACATCGAGCCAGAGCAGCTGCTGGCACAGCGCGGAAAAATCGGCCGGGCAGGGGCAGTAAGGCGCCTCCTGCCAGCCCTGGCGGCTGCCCACCATGCCCGACAGCAGGCACAGCTGCGGGTCCTCGGCCAGCCAGTCGCCAAAGTGCTGTGCAAACGCATCGGCAAAGCCGCCAGGCGCCACTTGCAGAATGCCTTGGGGCAGCGCGCGCCGCTCGCTGATCTGGCCCTGCGCATCGATGCGCGCGCCCCGCAGCGAGGTGGTGCCCCAGTCGATGGCAATCATGCGGGGGCGCGGGTCGCCCGGCGCGCGGGCAGTAAAGGATGGGGGCTTGGGCATGGGCGGTGAAAAGGGGCCAAAAAAAGCGCAGACGTGGTCTGCGTGGGCCATTGTAGAAGCGCCTGCAGCGGGACGCTGTCGCGCCTGCTGCGCACGCTCATTCCGCCTTAGCGCCTATGTTTTACAGCGGCTTGTAGGCCGTCACGTCGATCTCGACCTTCGCATCGATCATCAAGCGCGATTCCACGGTCGAGCGTGCCGGGCGGTGGTCGCCAAAGCACTCCATGTAGACGCGGTTGAAGCTGCCGAAATCACGCGGATCGTCGAGCCAGACGTTGACCTTGGCGACATCGGCCAGGGTGCAGCCGCCCAGCGCCAAGGCCTCTTCCAGGCGCTTGAACACGGCGCGGGTCTGCGCCTCGATACCGCCGGGCACGACCTGGCCCTGGTCATCGGTGGGCACGGTGCCCGAGACAAAAACAAAGTCGCCAGCGCGCACGGCGGGCGAGAGCGGACGGGCCAGACGGTCCGATGCGAGAGGGGCTTGGCCTAGGGTAATTACTGTCATGGGGTGGGTCTCCTGTATGTAAAGATATTACATCAACAACCGATAAACCTTTCAATAAATCGATCTGAAGGCGGTTTTTAGCGGTTGTGGTGTAAAAAAATTTCTTCACCCCCTTCGATGAAAGCCTGCCCCATGAACGCCCTTGCCTTGCGTGTCCGCACGTCCCGTCGCCAACTGCTTGCCGCAGCCCTGTTGGCTGCCGGCTGCGCAGGCCTGCCAGCGGGCAGCGCCTGGGCCCAGGCAGCCCACAAGGGTGGTGCCGCCAATCTGGCGATGATTGGCGAGCCCCAGAGTCTGGATCCGATGGTCAGCTCCACCGACCTGGTGGGCACCATCATGCAGCATGTCTACGAGCCGCTCTTCACCTTTGATGCGCAGTGGAACCTCCAGCCCATGCTGGCCCAGGCCATGCCCGTGATCTCTGCCGATGGCCTGACCTACACCATCACGTTGCGCAAGGGCGTCAAGTTCCACAACGGCAAGGAGATGGTGGCCGATGACGTGGTCGCCTCGCTGCAGCGCTGGATGGACGTGTCGGCACGCGGCAAGGCCGTGGGCCAGGAGATTGCCAGCATGACCGCCAAGAACCCGCAGACGGTGGAGATCAAGCTCAAGGCGGTGTATGCACCGCTGCTGGCCCACCTGGCGATGCCCAGCGGCATGGCCGGCATCATGCCCAAGGAAGCGGTGGCACCGGTGCTCAAGGATTTCATCGGCACGGGCCCCTACCAACTCAAGGAACGCAAGCCCGACCAGTTCACCGTGCTGGCACGTTTTGACCAGTACGCCGCACGCAGCGAGCCCGCCAGTGGCTACGCCGGCAAGCGCGAGGCCCAGCTCGATGAGCTGCGCTTTGTGCCGGTGCCCAATGCGACGACGCGGGTCGAGGGTGTGCTCTCGGGCCAGTTCCAGTACGCCGATCTGCTGCAGGTCGAATCGGTAGGCCGCCTGGAAAAGGCTGCGCCCAACGTGGTGCCGATCGTCACGCAGAACTTTGGCTTCCCCTATATCGTCTTCAACACCAAGGAAGGTGTGCTGGCCAAGAAGGAGCTGCGCCAGGCGGTGCAGACCGCAATGGGCCCGGCCGAGATGCTGCAGGCCGGTTTTGGCGACAAGCGCTTCTTCGCCGCCGAGCCCAACTTCTTTGCCAAGGGCACGCCGTACTACTCGGATGCCGGTGCCAAGCAGTACAACCAGAAGAACCCGCAGCTGGCCAAGGACCAGGCCGCCAAGGCCGGCTACAAGTCCGAGCCGATCCGCATCATGGCCAGCCGCCAGTATGAGTTCCACTACAACATGGCGCTGGTGATGGCCGAGCACTTGAAGCGCGCCGGCTTCAAGACCGAGCTGCAGGTGGTGGACTGGGCCACCCTGGTGCAGCGCCGCAACGATGCCAAGCTCTGGGATGTCTACATGACCCACTCGGGCCTGTTCCCTGAGCCGATGCTGTCGCCCCCCCAGATGGGCAGCGGCGCGCCGGGCTGGTGGGAGACGGAGACCAAGAAGGCCGCGCTTGCCGCTTTCAATGGCGAGCCCGATGTGGCCAAGCGCGGCCCGCTATGGGGCAAGGTGCAGGCGCTGGTCTATGACGAGGTGCCCTTTGTCGAAGTGGGCAAGTTCAACGCGCTGTCGGCACGTTCATCCAAGCTGCAGGGCTACCAGCCCATGCCCTGGCCTTTCTTCTGGAACACCTCGCTGAGCCAGTAAGCCCCAGCGACTCTCGAGTTCAGCCATGCTGCATTTTTTAGTCAAGCGCCTGGGCGGCGCTGTGGTGGTGCTCGCCCTGGTGGCCGTGCTGGTGTTCCTGCTCACGCGTCTGGCGTCGGGCGATCCGGTCGCGCTGCTGCTGGGTGACCAGGCCACCGCCGCCGATATTGCTGCCGCGCGCGTGCAGTACGGGCTGGACAAGCCCCTCACCACCCAGTTTGTGCTCTGGATTGGCCAGGTGCTGCAAGGCAACCTGGGCCAGTCGTTGTTCCTGCAGATGCCGGTCACGCAGGCACTGCTCGAGCGCGCCGAGCCCACGATGTTTCTGGCGCTGTTCGCCGTGTCGATTGCCGCGTTGATCGGTGTGCCCTGTGGTATGGCCGCAGCCGTGTGGCGTGGCAGCTGGATCGACCAGGTGCTCAGCAGCATTGCGATGCTGGGCGCGAGCATTCCCAGCTTCTGGTTCGGCCTGATCCTGATCCAGGTGTTTGCCGTGCACCTGGGCTGGTTCCCTGCCTCGGGCTATGGCGATCCCGACGCCAGCTTTGGCGACCGCCTGCAGCATCTGCTGCTGCCCGCGCTGGTGCTGGGCGTGCTCAACTCGGCGCTGATCATCCGCTTCACCCGCGCCTCGGTGCTCGACATTCTGGGCGAGGACTATGTGCGCACCGCGCGGGCCAAGGGCCTGGGCGAGTCGGTGGTGCTGGTCAAGCATGTGCAGCGCAATGCGCTGGTGCCGGTCGTGACCGTGCTGGGCCTGACCCTGGCCTTGATGATTGGCGGCACGGTGGTGACCGAGACCGTGTTCAACCTGCCCGGCGTGGGCAACCTGGTGGTGCGGGCCGTGCTGCGGCGCGACTATCCGGTCATCCAGGGCACCTTGCTCGTCATTGCCGCCATCTACGTTTTCATCAACCTCGCGATCGACCTGCTCTACACGGTGGTGGATCCCCGCATTCGTCTGGAGGGCCAATGATGAACGCCTCCCCAACGGCATTGCCGCTGCCCGCGCGCGGCGGCTGGGCCCAGTCCCCCTGGTTCAAGACCTTGCGCCGGCTGTTTGCGCGCAAGGTGGTGCTGGCGAGTGCCTTGGTGCTGCTGCTGATTGCCGCCACCGCGTTGCTCTACCCGCTGCTGACCGACTCCGACCCCAATGACATGAACATCAGCATGCGCCTGCATGCGCCTTCGTGGGCGCACTGGGCCGGCAACGATGAGCTGGGCCGCGATGTGATGGCGCGCATCATCTACGGCGCGCGCTACTCGCTGATGATTGGCCTGTTCACCGCGCTGGGCGCCGTGGTGCTGGGCACCTTGCTGGGCATGCTGGCCGGCTACTTCCGCCGCCTCGATGCACCGCTGATGCGCCTGGTCGACGCGATGATGGCCTTCCCCGACATCCTGCTGGGCATTGCGCTGGTGTCGATCCTGGGTGCCTCGCTGTGGAATGTGATTCTGGCGCTGACCATTGTCTACACGCCGCGCGTGGCCCGCGTGGTGCGCGCCTCCACGCTGGTGCTGCGCGAGCTGCTGTTTGTCGATGCCGCCAAGGCGCTGGGCGTGCGCACGCCGCTGATTCTGTGGCGCCACATCCTCCCCAACCTGCTGTCGCCGGTGCTGGTGCAGGTCACCTTCATCTTTGCCTATGCCATCCTGGCTGAGGCGGGCCTGTCCTTTCTGGGCGTGGGCGTGCCGCCTGACATCCCCACCTGGGGCACGATGATTGCCGGCAGCCTGGAGTATGCCGACAAGGCGTTCTGGACCATTCTGACCCCGGGCGTGGCCATTGTGCTGACGGCGCTGTCGCTGCAGCTGCTGGGCGACGGTGTGCGCGATCTGCTCGACCCCAAGCTGAAGAACAAATCATGATGAACACCGCCACCTCTGCAGCGGCCGCCAGCCTGGCCGCGCCCCGCCTGGATGTGCGCTCGCTGTCGACCTCGTTCGCCACCGAAGGCGGGCGTATCCAGAGCGTCTCCGATGTGAGCTTTCAGATTCTGCCGGGCCAGACCCTGGCCCTAGTGGGCGAGTCGGGTTCGGGCAAGTCGGTCACCAGCCTGTCGCTGATGGGCCTGCATGCCAAGACTTCGCAAGCCCAGGTGCAAGGCCAGGCCCGGTTTGTGCAGCGCGATGGCCGCACGGTGGATCTGCTGTCGCTCGATGCCAAGTCCCTGCGTGCGCTGCGCGGCAATGAGCTGGCCATGGTGTTCCAGGAGCCCATGACCAGCCTGAACCCGGTGCTGACCGTGGGCGAGCAGATTGCCGAATCGGTGCGCCTGCACAAGGGCCTGGGCAAGGCGGCGGCCTTGGCCCATGCCCAGCGCATGCTGGAGCTGGTGGAAATACCGGCTGCCGCCCAGCGCGTGCATGAGTACCCGCACCAGCTGTCTGGCGGCATGCGCCAGCGGGTAATGATTGCGCTGGCCATGGCCTGCGACCCGAGCCTGTTGATTGCCGACGAGCCCACCACCGCGCTGGATGTGACCATTCAGGCGCAGATCCTGGCCCTGATGGGCCGGCTGCAAAAAGAGACGGGCATGAGCATTCTGTTTGTGACCCATAACCTGGGCGTGGTGGCGCAGTACGCCGATGCGATTGCGGTGATGTATGCCGGCCGCATTGTCGAGACGGCCAGCGTGCATGCGCTGTTTGCCGCGCCCCAGCACCCCTATACCCAGGGCCTGCTGGGCTGCCTGCCCGGCATGGCGCGCCAGCGCGAGCTGGCCGAGGCCGCCGCGCTGCGCGCCGGTGGCAAGCCGGCCTTTGTGGGGCGGCGCCGCCTGGATGCCATCCCCGGCCAGGTCTCCAGCCCCTTGAGCCCGCCGCCCGGTTGCGCCTTTGCGCCGCGCTGCAGCAAGCGCCTGAACGCCTGCGAGCAGGCCATGCCTGGCCTGGAGACATGGCGCACCGGCAACGACGCCCAGCCCGGCGAGCGCCAGGTGCGCTGCATTCGCGCAGGAGAAGCCGCATGAGCACGACCGACACCCTGGACCGCCCGGCCGCGCTGGCCACCGCAGCGGCCGAGCCGCTGGTGCGCATCCAGCATTTGAGCAAGCAGTTTGGCAGCGGCGCCCACCCGGTGCGCGCGGTGCAGGATGTTTCCTTTGACATCTACCCCGGCGAGACCCTGGGCCTGGTCGGCGAGTCCGGCTCCGGCAAAAGCACCATCGGCCGGCTGCTGACGCGCTTGATTGAGCCAACCGACGGCCAGCTGCATTTTCGCAAGCAGGGCGGCGAGACCGTGGACCTGGCGCACCTGGGCCCCAGCGCGATGCGGCCACTGCGTTCCGATATCCAGATCATCTTCCAGGACCCCTATGCCAGCCTGAACCCGCGCATGCGCATCCGCGATGTGCTGGGCGAGGCACTGTCCACCCACGGGCTGGCGCCCGGTGCGGAGCGCCAGCAGCGCATTGCCGAGCTGCTGGACCAGGTGGGCTTGCGGCCCGAGCACGCCGAGCGCTTTCCGCATGAGTTCTCCGGCGGCCAGCGCCAGCGCATTGGCATTGCCCGGGCGCTGGCAGTGCAGCCGCGCTTTATCGTGGCCGATGAGCCGCTGTCCGCGCTGGATGTGTCTATCCAGGCGCAGGTGGTCAATTTGCTGGGCGACCTCAAAGATCGCCTTGGATTGACGCTGCTCTTCATCTCGCACGATTTGGATGTGGTGGAATACCTCTGCGATCGCGTGGTGGTCCTGTATCTGGGCCGTGTGGTGGAGGTGGCACCGACCGAGGCCTTGTATGCCCGGCCGCGCCACCCCTATACCCAGGCCTTGCTGGCAGCCGCGCCGATTCCGGACCCGGCCCAGCGGCGCAGCATCCCGCTGCTGTCGGGTGACCTGCCCAGCCCCAAGAACCCACCGAGTGGTTGCGTCTTTCGTACCCGTTGCCCACAGGCCGAGGCGCGCTGCGCCCAGGCTGACATGCAGCTGCGCGCCGTGGCCGATGGCCATCTGCAGGCCTGCTGGAAAGTCCAAGATTGAGAGAGTGAACCATGCAACCCGATTTTTTGATTGACGCGCGCAGCAAGAGCTACCCGCTGGCTGCTGCCCCCACCCAGGCCTCTGCACTGGCCGCACGCGGCTGGAATGTGCTGCGCGATGACCTGCCGTACCCATTGGCCGTCATCCGCCAGTCGGCCCTGGCCCACAACGCCCGCTGGATGCAGGATTACGCGGCGCGCCGCCAGATCCAGTTTGCGCCGCATGGCAAAACCACCATGTCGCCCCAGCTGTTTGATCTGCAGCTCCAAGGCGGCGCCTGGGGGCTGACCTTTGCGACCATCTTCCAGCTGGCCGTGGGGGTGGAGGCCGGTGCGCGCCGCGCCATCATTGCCAACCAGGTGGTGGCGCCTGCCGATCTGGATGGGCTGGACGCGTTGCTGAGCCAGCACGCGGATCTGCGCGTCTGGTTCCTGGTCGATTCGATCAGCCAGCTGCGCTGCATCGAGGACTGGAGCCGCGCGCGCAACAGCGCACGCCGCTTTGATGTGCTGATCGAGGTGGGCATTCCCGGCCAGCGCACCGGTGTGCGCAGCCAGGAAGACGCACTGGCGCTGGCCCAGGCCATCCATGCCAGCAGCAGTGCCCAGCTGGGCGGCATCGAATGCTATGAAGGGGGCCTGACCCAGTGTGACAGCGCCCATGACATTCCCGCCGTCGCCGAGCTGGTGCGCCGCGTGGTCGACATTGCCAAGGCCTGCGATGCGCAGGGTCTGCTGCCTGAGGAGGCACCGATCCTGAGCGCCGGCGGATCGGCCATTTTTGATCTGGTGGTGCCGTTGCTGCAGGGCGCGGGCCTGTCGCGTGCCTTTACCGGCGTGCTGCGCTCGGGCTGCTACATCACCCATGACCATGGCAACTACCGCCGCCTGCTCAAGCTGGTCGAGCAGCGCGAAGGCGTGGCCGACTCGCTGCAGGCCGCGCTGGAGGTCTGGGCCATGGTGCAGTCTGTCCCTGAGCCCGGTCTGGCCTTGCTGACCTGCGGCCGCCGCGATATCTCCTACGACCTGGAAATGCCATCGGTGCAGCGCCATGCGCCGCGCGGCAGCCAAGCGGCCCAGCCCGCGCCTGCCGGCTGGACCATCTCGGCCCTGAACGACCAGCATGCCTACCTGCGCTTTGACCCGGCGCAGGGCGCACCGGCCGTGGGCGACCGCATTGCGCTGGGCATCTCCCACCCTTGCACCACGTTTGACAAGTGGCGCTGGATTCCGGTGGTGGACGATGCCTGGAACCTGGTCGATGCGATCGAGACAAGGTTCTGAATGCTTAGAGCACAACCCCCTGAGGCGCTTTGCGCCTTCCCCCTTCTCTCATGCTACGCATGGGAAGAGGGACGCAGCCCTCGCTGCGGGGCGGCGCGGCCGGCTGCGGCCCTTGCTCGGCTGCCCGCGCATCGTCTCTGCTCCAACCAGTGGCTAGGCTATCAATGGGGAGCATGGTGATGAATCGCTCGGTTTTGAGCCTGCAGTTGCTGCAACAGCAGCAGGCCGCGCTGCCCCTGGCCCAGCGCCAGGTCATCGATGTGATCCTGCGCGACCCGGGCGCCGCCGTGCTGGCCACCGTCGAGCAGCTGGCGCTGCAGGCGAATGTGTCCATGCCGACGATCGTGCGCATGTGCCGCCGCTTTGGCTATGCATCGGTGCGTGAGTTCATGGTGGCGCTGGCGCAGACCTTGGCGGTGTCGGGCTCGCACCTGCACCGCAGCGTGCAGCAGGACGACTCCACCGCCGAGGTGGTCAGCAAGATCGTGCATGCCGCTGCCGGTGCGATTGCCAACCTGGGCCAACGCCTGGATGCGGCGCTGATCGATGAGGTGGCTGGCAAGATGGCCAAGGCCTCGCGCATCGATTGCTACTCGGTCGGGGCGGCCTCGTCCTTCATGGCGCAGGAGCTGCAAAGCCGCTTGTTCCGCCTGGGCCTCACGTCCAACGCCATCTTCGATGCGCACCAGCAGCTGGTGTCGGCGTCGACCCTGGGCAAGAACGGCGTGGCCTTTGTGATCTCGCATGTGGGGCGCATGCCCTACACCCTGGAGGCGGCGCAGTTTGCCAAGCAGCAGGGCGCCACCGTGGTGGCCCTGACCCAGCCGGACACGCCGCTGGCCGAGATGGCCGACCACGTACTGGCGGTGAACGTGCCCCAGGACGCGGTGATGCGTGTGGGCACCGAGGCCTACCTGGCCCACCTGGTGGTGATCGAAATCATGATGGTGCGCCTGGCGCAGATTCTGGGGCCGCGTGTGGTCACGGGCATGCAGCAGTACAAGCGGCTGCTGGAGACCCATGGCTTTGACAGCTATGAATACATGGGCTTTCAGCAGCCCGCGCAGCAGCGCAAAGGGGATACACCCGCCCCCACCAAACAACAAGGCCCCACCGCTGGCTGATGGCAGCCGGCAGCAGTGCCTGGAGATACAACAATGGAACGCAGAGTGTGGTTGAGCAATGGCACGGTGGTGGATGGCACCGGCCTGTCGGAGTTTGTGGGTGATGTCTGGCTGCAGGGTGGGCGCATCATTGGCGTGTTTGCCCGCGATGGTGTGGCCGGCGCCGCACAGCAGGCAGCGCTGGCCGGCTGGAAGGCGCAGGACCCGCTGCAGATCGACTGCACCGCCAAGGTGATCGCACCGGGCTTTATCGATGTACACACCCATGACGATGCGGCGGCGCTGAACAGCCCGGCCATGCTGCCCAAGCTCTCGCAAGGGGTGACCACGGTGATCGCCGGCAACTGCGGCATCTCGCTGGCACCGGTGGTGACGGCGCACCCGCCCGCACCGCTGTCACTGCTGGGCGACCAGCAGTTCCGCTTTGGCAGCATGCAGGATTACGCAGCGGCCGTGGATGCGGCGCAACCCTCCATCAATATCGCGGCGTTGCTGGGCCACACCTCGCTGCGCATCAAGCACATGGCCGATCTGAGCCGCCCGGCCAATGCCGCCGAGCGCGAGGCCATGGCGCAGGACATGCATGAGGCCATGCAGGCTGGCGCGCTGGGCCTGTCCAGCGGCATCTTCTACCGCGAGGCCTATGCGGCGGACATGCAGGAGCTGGTAGCGGTAGCCACTGTGGCGGCCCGGCATGGCGGCGTCTATGCCACCCATATCCGCGACGAGCTCGAAGGCATTCTGGAGGCCATGCTGGAGGCCGCTGGCACGGCCCGGCAATCGGGCCTGCCACTGGTGCTGTCGCACCACAAATGCGCGGGCTCGGCCAACTGGGGCCGCACCCTGCAGACCTTGCCGCTGGCCGACAAACTGGCGCAGCAGCAAGAGCTGTCGATGGACGTCTATCCCTACACCGCCGGCTCCACCGTGCTGCGCGAGGACCTGGTCGATGGCGTGATCGATATCCTGATCACCCGCAGCGAACCCCACCCCGAGGTGGGCGGCCGCTACCTGCGCGATATTGCGGCTGACTGGGGCATCAGCGAGTACGACGCCTGCGTGCGCCTCAAGCCTGGCAATGCCTGCTACTTCCAGATGCGCGAGGACGATGTGGAACGCGTCATCCGTCATCCGCTGGCCATGATCGGCTCGGACGGCCTGCCCAACGACGAGCGCCCCCACCCTCGGCTCTGGGGCGCCTTCCCCCGCGTGCTGGCCATGTACTGGCGCGACAAGGGCGTGCTGAGCCTCGCCCAGGCGGTGCACAAGATGACAGGCATGTCGGCCCAGCGCTTTCGTATGGCCGACCGGGGCCTGCTGGCCGCCGGCAAGGCCGCCGATGTGGTCGTGTTCGACCCCGCCCGCATCCAGGACCAGGCCACCTTTGAAAACCCCAAGCAGCGCAGCGTGGGCGTGGAAGCCGTCTGGGTCAATGGCGTGCTCAGCTACACCGAAGAGGCGGGCGCCTTGCCGGCGCGTGCTGGGCGGTTTGTGCGGCGGGCGGTGGCGGCTTAGGCGCCAGCCTGGGTCTCGTCCTGTGGCTGCCCAGCTGCCGCATAGTGCAGCCGGTAGTCACTCTGCACAAAGCCAAAGTCATAGCTGCGCGTCTGCAGATGCTGGGCTGTCACCGTGCTGCAGCCATCCGCCAAGGGCCCGAACAGCGGCAGGCCGCTGCCCAGCAGCACGGGGATGCGGGTGATGGTGATTTCGTCGAGCAGCTGCGCGTTGATAAAGGACTGGATCAGCTGCCCACCATCCACATAGGCCGCGCGCACGCCGCTGGCGGCCAGATGGGTGCGGAGTGCCGGCAGACTGCCCTTCCACAGCTGTGCAGTAGCAGGCGCGCCAGCGGGCAGGGCGCTCCACTGGCGGGACACCACATAGACCGGCTTGTCATACGGCCAGGCGCTAAAGCCCAGCACCGTCTCAAAGGTCTTGCGCCCCATCAGGATCACATCGACCCCGGCCATGTACTGCGCATAACCGCAGTCTTCCCCCTCCGGCACAGTGGCATTGGCGGCATTGAGCCAGTCCAGGCTGCCATCGGTTTTGGCGATAAAACCGTCGAGGCTGGTGGCGATAAAGCTACTGCATTGCATGGGTTTGTCCTGGTGAAATTCATGGGCTAAGCCTCGAATTCTAAGCAGCGGGTAGAGGTCTGGAGGGTCAAATACCTGTTTTTTTCACAGTGTTCATTCGCTGCGTTTAAGAATTCGATTTGAATATCAAACCATCCATATATAACATTGGACGCGAATCATTGAGAACGGCACCATGCAAGCCAGCCCATTGGGATCCTCTGCAAAACTCCCTGCTGTGGTCTGAAAGCGGACTCGGGCGATCCGCTGCGTTGTCTTCCTTGTCAATAGCTCGCTATTGACTGCAAAAGACGCCTTGCGTCTCATCCCGATCCGCGTCCATCCCACTTGGCGAGGGTTTTGCAGAGGATCCCTGGAGGCTCGACTAAAAAAAGGAGACAAAGACATGCAACGACGCCAATGGTGGGCCACGCTGGCCCTGACCGCCATCGCCACTGCAACCACGGCGGCCTCTGCCAGCGCGGCGCAGGGCAGCTACCCCAATGCACCGATCACGATGATCGTGCCCTTTGCCGCAGGCAGCGGTACCGATGCGGTGGCCCGGGCCGTGGGCCAGAAGCTGGGTGAGCGCCTGCAGCAGCCGGTGATTGTGGACAACCGCGCGGGCGCCAATGCGCAGATTGCCGCAGGCCTGGTGGCGAAGGCCAAGCCCGATGGCTACACCTTGTTCATGACCACCAACACCTCGCACTCGGCCAATCCCTGGTTGGTCAAAAGCCTGAAGTACGACCCGATCAAGGATTTCACGCCGATTGCCCGCGTGGGTGAGCTGCCGTTTGCGCTGGCGGTGCACCCGTCGGTGCCGGCCGATTCGGTGCAGACGCTGATCGACTATGCCAAGGCCAACCCGGGCAAGCTCTCGTACGCGACGCCCAACAGCACGTCGCTGGTGGCGTCCGAGACGCTGCGCTTTCTGTCCAAGACCGATATCGTTGGCGTCCCCTACAAGTCCAGCCCGCAGGCGCTGACCGACCTGATGGGCAACCAGGTGCAGATGTATGTGGTGGACCTGGGCTCGGGCTGGAGCATGCTCAAGACCGACCGGGTGCGCACCCTGGCCGTGACCGCTGCCAAGGGCAGCAAGATCCTCCCCCATGTGCCGCCGATCGGCAAGACCTTGCCCGGCTTTGACATCACCTCCTGGAACGGCATTTTTGCGCCAGCCGGCACGCCCCCGGAGGTGGTCAACAAGATCAATGGCGCCTTGCAGGCGGTGCTGGCCGATGAGGCCGTGCAAAAACAGCTCGAACAGATTGGCTTTGAAGTCTGGCCCACGAAGACCCCGCAGGAGTTTGCCCAGTATGTGAGCGAGCAACTGGCGTACTGGGGGCGCCTGGTCAAACAGGCTGATATCCCGGCGCAGTGATGCTGCGCCACGCCCTAGCAGACATTCCCATCCCCACACGATGAACGCCACACAATGACTTCGCGCTACCTGATCCGTGCCTCCGAGGTGGAGGCCTATAGCCCGGCCAACCATACCGGAACCTTCAACCGCCGCCTGGTGAGCCAGGCCAACGTCGGCGCCCAGCACATGGAAGTGGTGCTGGGCGAGATTGCCAAGGGCGGCGGCGCGCTGCCCCATGCCCACCCCGGCATGGAGCAGGCCTGCTACCTGCTGGAGGGCACGGCCCATGTCGAGGTGGAGGGCGAAAGCTTTGAGATGGTGCCGGGCGATACCTGCTTTTTCCCGGCCGACAAGATGCATATCTTCCAGACCACCAGCGATACGCCCGCCAAGCTGCTGGTGATCTACAGCCCGCCCTATGGCGAGAACCCCGAGCGGGTGCGCCGGCCGGCCTGAGCTGCACTGTGACCGGCGCCGTGCAAGGCACGGCGCCACTGATTGGATATTGAGGACCGCAACACCATGGATTTCGCCCTGACCGAAGAGCAGCAACAGATCATCGATGCCATCGAGAAAGTCTGTGCGCCGTTTGATGCCGACTACTGGCATGCCCGTGACAACGATGGCGCTTTTCCCGAAGACTTTTACCGCGCGCTGGCCGATGCCGGCTGGCTGGGCATTGCAATGCCCGAGGCCTATGGCGGTGCCGGCCTGGGCATCACCGAGGCGGCCTTGATGATGCACACGATCTCGGCCACCGGCGCGGGGCTGTCGGGTGCGTCTGCGGTGCACATGAACATCTTCGGCCTGCACCCGGTGGTGGTCTATGGCACGGAGGAGCAAAAGGCGCGCATGCTGCCGCCGCTGATTGCCGGCAAGGACAAGGCCTGCTTTGGCGTGACCGAGCCCAACACGGGGCTGAACACGCTCAAGCTCAAGACCCGCGCGGTGCGCGATGGCGACCACTATGTGGTGCATGGGCAGAAGGTCTTCATCTCCACCGCGCAGCAGGCCAGCAAGATCTTGCTGCTGGCGCGCACCAAGCCGGTGGAGGAATGCAAGGGCACCGAAGGCCTGTCGCTGTTCTATACCGACTTTGACCGCAGCAAGATCGAGGTGCATGAGATCGCCAAGATGGGCCGCAAATGCGTGGACACCAACCAGCTGTTCATCGATGGGCTGCGCATCCCGGTAGAGGACCGCATTGGCGAGGAGAACCGGGGTTTTGAGTACATCCTGCATGGCATGAACCCCGAGCGCATTCTGATTGCTTGTGAGGCGATTGGCCTGGGTCGCGCTGCGCTGGGCCGCGCCACGCAGTACGCCCGCGAGCGCGAGGTGTTCAACCGCCCGATTGGCCAGAACCAGGGCATCCAGCACCCGCTGGCCGAGCGCTGGATGGAGCTGGAAGCCGCGTTGTTGCTGGCGATGAAGGCGGCCTGGCTGTATGACCGCCACCAGCCTTGCGCGGCCGAGGCCAATGCGGCCAAGTTCCTGGGGGCGGAAGCGGGCTTCAAGGCCTGCGAGAGCGCCATCTTCACGCATGGCGGCATGGGCTACGCCAAGGAGTTCCATGTCGAGCGGCTGATGCGTGAGAGCTGGATTCCGCGCCTGGCGCCGGTGAGCCCGCAGCTGATTCTGTGCTTTATCGCAGAGAAGGTGCTGGGCCTGCCCAAGTCCTACTAGGCGGCGCCATGGCTAGTGCGGTACCGGGCCATCCCGTGCGGCGTGCGGCCAGCCCGCACTGGCTGGGGCATGATACGCAGATGAAGACCCATTTGCTGCGTTATTTTGTGGTGCTGGCCGAGGAGCTGCATTTTGGCCGGGCCGCCCAGCGCCTGGCCATCACCCAGCCGCCGCTGTCGGTGGCCATCAAATCGCTGGAAGAAGATTTGGGCGTTCGGCTGCTGGAGCGCGATGCCAAGCAGGTGCGGCTGACCGATGCGGGCGCCGCTTTCTTGATCGAGGCGCGCCAGGTGCTCAGCCAGATCCAGCGCGCTGCCGATGTGGCGCGCAATGTGGCCCAGGGGCGCCAGGGCCAGCTGGACATTGGCGTGACCGGCTCGATGATCTACCGCGACCTGCCCCATGTGATGCAGGCCTTTGCCCAGCAGCGGCCCGATATCGACATCACCTTGCATGAGATGTCCACCACCGAGCAGCAGGCGGCCATTCTGCGCGGCCAGCTGCAGGGCGGTTTTGTCAACATCATCACGCCCGCGCCGGGGCTGGAGCTGTGGCCGCTGGCGCCGGATACCCTCGTGTGTTGCCTGCCAGAGAACCATCCCCAGGCCCAGCAGGCCAGCCTGGACCTGCGCAGCCTCGCCCATGAGCGCTTTGTGATGTTTGTGCGCGATGTCAGCCCGGCCAATTACGACAATGTGATCGCCTGCCTGCACAACGCCGGCATTCACCCGCGCACCAGCCATGCGGTGCGGCAGTGGCTGGCCGTTATTTCGCTGGTCGCCATCGGCCAGGGCGTGGCGCTGGTGCCCTCCTGCATGCAGCGGGCCGGCATGGCCGGTGTGCGCTATGTGCCGCTGCACAGCAACCATGGGCAGACGGCGCTGACGGCGGGTGCCTTTGTCTGGCACCCGCAAAGCCGCTCGGCGGCGCTGGATGCGCTGATCGATGTGATCAAGACGCCTAGGCTCGGCACCCCTGCTTGAGCGCGGCCGGCTAGGCGCGGGTGGCTAGGCGCCCCCGGCTGGGCGCCCCCGGCTAGGCGCCCCCGGCTAGGCGCGGCCAGCTAGGCTTTCAAGAAGAACAGCACCGCCATCACCAAGCCAGTAATCACAATGCCGGCGCGCAGCCACTGCGGCGCAATCTTGCGTGCCACCCGGGCGCCCAGGTAGCCGCCCAAGGTGGCGGCCACCATCATCAGCAACGCGGGCTGCCACTGCACGACACCACCAGCGGCATAGATGGCCACGGCAATGGCGGTCAGCAGCGCAGAGACCAGGTTCTTGGTGCCATTCATCGCATGCAGGTTGGTTTGGCCCAGCAAGCCCAGCAGCGCAAGCAGCAGGATGCCCAGGCCGCCATTGAAGTAGCCGCCATAGATAGAAACCGCCAGCATTCCCAGCGCAGCCTTGCTGCGCGATGGCGTGGCACCATGCTGCGCGCCCATGGCCCATTGGCGCAGCTGCGGGCCAAAGGCAAACATGGCGGTGGCCGCCAGCAGCAGCCAGGGCACGATCTTGCGGAAGGCCGCCTCAGGCGTGACCAGCAGCAAGCCGGCACCCACGGCACCACCCAGCAGCGCGAGCAGGATCACCGCCTTCATCGACAGGCCGGGTGGGGCCTGCATATCGTCCTTGAAGCCCCAGGCGCCGGCTGCATAGCCCGGCAGCAGCGCGACGGTGCCGGTGGCATTGGCCACCACGGGGGGCACGCCGGTAAAGACCAGCGCAGGCAGGGTCAAAAAGCTGCCGCCGCCGGCGACGGCATTGAGCGCGCCGGCCACAAAGGCGGCTGCGAGCAAGATGGGGGTGTCGAGCATGTCTCCTCCTGTTATGGGCGCTGCAGCAGCGGCGTGCGCTGCCTGCATGGCCTTTGTGAGGAGGATTCTAGGTAGGAATGGCGCCGAAATACCGTTTGATTAGTCGCTCAAAAGTCAGTATTGCGTTGAGGCAGAAGCGCCCAATGCGCGATGTTCATCTTTGGATGCAGCGCAGCGCTGCTTACTTCTGGTACGGATCGGTAAAGCCCAGCTCTTGCATGATGGCCGTCTCGTAGGCTTCCATCTCTTCGGCATCCTGCTCGCTGGTTTCATGGTCCCAGCCCTGGGCGTGCAAGGTGCCATGCACCAGCAGGTGGGCATAGTGCTCCTGCAGCGACTTGTTCTGCTCCTTGGCCTCGCGCGCCACCACGGGCGCGCACAGCACCAGGTCGGCCAGCACGGTGGGCTCCTGCTGGTAGTCAAAGGTCAGCACATTGGTGGCGTAGTCCTTTTGGCGGTACTCGCGGTTCAGCGCCTGGCCTTCTTCGGTATCGACAATGCGCACGGTGATCTCGGCATCATCGGCCAGCGCGTGGCGAATCCAGCGCGTGACCTGGCCCCGGGGCAGGGCGGCGCGGTGCTCGGCCACGCCGTCAAAGCGGGCAAATTGCAGCGACAGGGTGAGTTGGTTCAATGCCATGTTGTTGTGGATCGGTGGGGTGGCACAGGTGGGGGCGTGCGGGCTGGGCTCAGTCGCCGCGGGCCGGGCGGCGCTGCTTGTCGTAGGCGTCCACGATGCGCGCGACCAGCGGATGGCGCACCACATCGGCGCTGGTAAAGCGGTTGACGGCAATGCCCTTGACCCGCTTGAGCACACGTTCGGCGTCGATCAGGCCGCTCAGCTGGCCCTTGGGCAGGTCGATCTGGCTCACATCGCCGGTCACCACGGCCTTGGCGCCAAAGCCGATGCGGGTGAGGAACATCTTCATCTGCTCGGGCGTGGTGTTCTGCGCCTCATCCAGAATGACAAAGGCGTTGTTGAGCGTGCGGCCGCGCATGAAGGCCAGCGGCGCGATCTCGATGGCGTTGCGCTCAAAGGCCTTTTGCACCTTGTCGTAGCCCATCAGGTCGTAGAGCGCGTCGTACAGCGGGCGCAGATAGGGATCGACCTTCTGCGACAGATCACCGGGCAGAAAACCCAGGCGTTCACCGGCTTCGACCGCAGGGCGGGTCAGCACAATGCGCTGCACCTGGCTGCGCTCGAGCGCATCGACGGCGCAGGCCACGGCCAGGTAGGTCTTGCCGGTGCCGGCCGGGCCAATGCCGAAGGTGATGTCGTGCGCGGCGATGTTCTCCAGGTAGCCGGCCTGGTTGGGCGTGCGGGCGCGCAGATCGGCGCGGCGCGTGTTCAGCACGATCGCGTCTTCAGGCGCGGCCATCAGTTCGCTGTCACCTGCCATCATCAGCTGGATCTGGTCTTCGCTGATGGGGGTATCGGCCATCTCGTACAGCGCCTCCAGCAGCTCCAGTGCCTCGTTGGCCACAGCCTTGGGGCCGTCGATCTTGAACTGCTCATGGCGATGGGCAATCTTGACGCCCAGATGGTTCTCGATCTGGCGCAGATGCGCATCGGCAGGGCCGCAGAGATTGGCAATGCGGTTGTTGTTGTGGGGCGTAAAGGTATGGCGCAGGATCACGCGGCAAATTCCGTTGAAAAATTCAGTATGCTTGCAGGCGGGCACGCGACGCACATCGGGGTGGCCGCAGACAAGCTACAAGGAAAGATACAAATGATAGGCCGATTGAGCGGAACACTGGTGGAAAAGATGCCACCCGAGGTACTGGTGGATTGCCATGGTGTGGGCTATGAGGTGCAGGTGCCGATGAGCACCTTCTACAACCTGCCGTCCGTTGGCGAAACCATCACGCTGCTGACGCAGTTTATCGTGCGCGAGGATGCGCAGCTGCTGTACGGGTTTGGCACGGCCGAGGAGCGCCAGACTTTCCGCGAACTGATCAAGATCACCGGCGTGGGCCCGCGCACGGCGCTGTCCATCCTCAGTGGCATGGGCGTGACCGACCTGGCGCAGGCCGTGTCGCTGCAGGAGGCGGGGCGGCTGGTGAAGGTGCCCGGCATCGGCAAGAAGACCGCCGAGCGCCTGCTGCTGGAGCTCAAAGGCAAACTGGGCGCGGACATGGGGGCCCGTACGGCGGCGGTCAACGATGCACAGGCCGACATTTTGCAAGCACTGGTCGCGCTGGGTTACAGCGACAAGGATGCGGCCGCCGCTCTGAAGTTGTTACCTGCCGACATCAGCGTAACGGACGGTATCAAGCAGGCTTTGAAAGCGCTGGCAAAATGACTCGCGCAGAGGCGACCGGGCAGCAGCGCGGTCGAGTGTGACTATCAATACCAATCAACACGGAGTGGACGATTCCATGAAATATTCCAAGTATGCAGTGCCCGGTCTGTTGTGGACCACGGGCGTGGCTGCGGCCCTGGCTTTGGCGGGCTGCGGCGGCGGCTCTGGTTCCGACGATGACGACAACGGTGGCGTGACCCAGCCCAAGGCCTATGTGCTGGACTCGGTCGTGCTGCCGGCATCGGCCATCAAATCGGCTGCGGCGGCGCCTGCATCCTTGGGTGCTGCGGTACAGACCCGCTTTGTGGTGCTGCCCGAGCTGGAAGCGGAAAAGACCGTGGCCAGCGACGACGGCCCCGCCCAGCAGATTGGCACGCAGCGCGCCGTGGCGGCCACCAGCACGGTGGCCCAGACCCAGTCGGCACTGCAGTGGAGCTCGCTGGCCAATGGTCAGCAAGTCGCGGCCATCAACATCCAGTCGACCGGCGCCTATGGCCTTCGCGCTGGCGTGCTGGTGGACAGCCTGCCCGATGCAGCGCTGCTGCGCGTCTACAGCCAGGAACACCCCCATGCGATCATTGAGCGCAGCGGCGCTGAAGTGAACGCGCTGCTGGCGCAAAACCGCAAGGCGGGCGAGACGGGTGCGGCCGCCAATACCTGGTGGACGCCTGATGTTGGCGCCGGTGACACCACTGTCGAAGTGGTGCTGCCAGCCGGTACCGGCGCCGATGCGCTGCGCATCTCGATCCCCGTGGTCTCGCACATCTACCAGAACCTGTCGTTGCCGACCGAGGCCGAACTGGCAGAAACCGCCAAGGCCGATACCTCGGCCAGCTGCAACCTCGATGCTTCTTGCACCAACAGCTACCGGACCGAGCGCAATTCCGTGGCGCGCATGGTGTTCACCCGCTCTGATGGCAAGTCCTATCTGTGCACCGGTACCTTGCTGAACAACACCAAGGGTGACTTTGCGCCGTACTTCCTGACCGGCAACCACTGCATCTCGACCCAGTCCTCGGCATCGTCGATGCAGACCAGCTGGTTCTACCGCTCCAGCAGCTGCAACTCCGGCGTGCCCGGCGCCAATGCGGCCCTGCGCAGTGCAGGTGCGACTTTGCTCTACGCAACCAGCACGACCGACTCGGCGCTGCTCAAGCTCAATGAGATGCCTCCCGTGGGCGTGACCTTGGCAGGCTGGGACGCCCGCACTGCCGGCCAGGTGGGCGACGCTGTCTACGGTCTGCACCACCCCGGTGGCAACCTGCTCAAGTACAGCGTGGGTTCTGTCGTGGGCTACATGAACTGTGTCGCAGGCAGTGGCAATGCCATCACCTGCAGTACCGGTGATGCGAACAGCGGCTTCTACAGCGTGCGCTGGAGCCAAGGTACCACCGAAGGCGGCAGCAGCGGCTCTTCGCTGTTCCGCAATGGCCGCGTCGTCGGTAACCTGTACGGTGGCGGCGCCAGCTGCCTGGCGCCCAATGCATCCGACTACTACGGTCGTTTTGACAAGGTATTCAGCGACCGCATCTGGAACTGGCTGGCGAGCTGATCGCTTCCCACCGGACCGCGGCGCTCTCGCCGCGAGTCTCTGACCGCTAAAAACCTGCCCGTGAAACGGCAGGTTTTTTTTATTGGCAATTTCTTGCGTAGATTTTTCTGATTAACAGCACCTCGGAATTGGGGTGTTCTTCATTCTGAGTGCTTTACTGGTTAATGGAGATTTTTGGCTGTGGCTAATAGAAGCACGCTCTCTGAGAGATGGGCGTGATTTTGCTTGGTATTCAATGGGGATAATGGAAAAATAGGGGCAGTGGAAGAGTTTCTTTTTGTGGGTCGCTATTTGCTCTTGGCAAGAGTGAACGCTTGCTTCTTTGGTGGTTACCTGCCGTTGTTTAAATTACGGAGGGCGCTATTGGTTTTTAAATTCGCCTTTGAAAATAAAGAGGCAAACAGCAATTCGGCAGTTTGCAGGCGTTTTTAATAGCAGTTGATATGGAGTGGATTCACCATGGAATACTCGAAATATGCAATGTGTGGCCTGTTTTGCCTGACAGGTCTGGCGGTGGCGCAGCCTATGGGGTCTGGCGTGGATTCGATCGTGGCCCCTGAAGCGGCTGATGAATCAGCGCAAGCCGCTCCAGTGCCCTTGGGCGCCGCAGTGCGAACACGCTTTGTGGTGCTGCCTGCGTTGGATGAGGAAGAGATGCTGGCGGGCACGCAGGCCGCCGGACCGGCGTTGCAAATTGGTGCCGCGCGTCCAGTGGCCGCTACCAGCTCGGTGGCGCAAACCAGTTCAGCGCTGGACTGGGCTGCCTTGCCCGGCGGCGAGCTGGTGGCGGCCATCAACATCCAGTCGCCGGGCGCCTATGGCTTGCGTGCTGGTGTTCTGGTTGAGAGCCTGCCGGATGGGGCGCTGCTGCGCGTCTACAGCCAGGAGCATCCCGATGCCATCATCGAGCACGATGGTTCCGAGATCAATGCGCTGCTGGCGCTCAACAAGCAGGCCGGTGAGACGGGCGCTGCTGCCAATACCTGGTGGACGCCAGAGGTGGGTGCAGGTGATGCGACGGTAGAAGTGGTGCTGCCAGTGGGCACGGCCCCGGAAGCCTTGCGCATGTCGGTTCCGCTGGTCTCGCACATCTACCAGAACCTGTCGCTCCCGACCGATGCGGAATGGGCAGACATGCCCCAGCCGGGGACCGCCCAGGCCGAGAGCTGCCTACTGGATGCCACTTGCAGCACTGAGCATCCGGTCCTGCGCAACGCGGTGGCCCGTATGCTGTATACCCGACCGGACGGTTTGTCCTACCTGTGTACCGGTACCTTGCTGAACAACACCAGGAATAATTTCGTTCCTTTCTTTCTGACGGCCAACCATTGCATTTCAGAGCAATCAGCGGCCTCGTCGTTGCAGACCCGCTGGTTCTACCGCTCCACCAGTTGCGATTCCGGGGTGGCACGTCCCCATGCCACCCGGCACGGAGGCGCTACCTTGCTGCTTGCCACCGACAAGACCGATTCGACATTGCTCAGACTCAATGAGAGACCGCCCGCCGGTGTGACTTTTGCGGGCTGGGATGAAAATCTCCTTCCCATCGACGCGCCCATCCACAGCCTGCACCATCCTAGAGGCGGCTTGCTGAAGTACCACGTCGGTATGGTGGATAACTACGCCGCATGTGAGAGTGATAGCGAAACCACCTTCCAGTGCCAGGTGGGCGATGCGAACGGCGGTTATTACAGGGTGCGCATGACTGAGGGTGCCGCAGAGGGTGGAAGCAGCGGTTCAGCGCTGTTCCTCGGTGACCGCGTGGTGGGTACGCTGTGGGGCGGCTCCCATAGCTGCACCGCGCTGATTGGCTTCAATTTCTATGGACGCCTGGACCTGTTCTTTGCCGAAGGTGCATCGCGTTGGCTGGCGCCTGAAAACGCGCTGTGAAGCCTGGATGACGCTTGTTGGCGGGGCCGCTCATCGGCAAAACCTGCCTGTGATAGGGCAGGTTTTTTCTGATCCATGGCTCCGATGCGGTGAACTCCCCATGCTTGATGGACGGTCGTGGATTCTTAGCGGGGCATCTGTGGGGGCGGGCCCCTCCTGACAGGTCAGTGCCCGGACAGGCCCAGCTGGAGCGGCCGACTGCAAGGCTTTTGCAAATGCGGTTCATAAGTCAAATTTAACAAATGTTTTGTTTTTGTACTAGCCGATAGACTTGTTTGATGTGAGTGCTTGCTCTAGATTGGCTTTCTCTGATCAGTCGTTGTGTTGGTCAGGAGCTTTGCTTGTCGCACAGCGGGGAGTCCATCATGTCCTGTCGCATTGTGTCCCGTTGGGAGGCCGCGCTTTCTTGTCATGGGCTGCGGCTCGTGTCGGCCCTGGTCATTGCGGGGGCCTGCGGTTGGGCCCAGGCCAGTTGGCAGGTGGATGCGCGCAGAATGCCAGCCAGCCCAGGCACTGCCCTGACCAAGCAAGCCACCGCCCTCTCGGCCCCTGCTGTCGTTCCCGTTGTGTTGCCACCCTGGCAAGGCAGCAAGGCGCTGGCGCCTGATGAGGGTGGCGTGCGCCAGACAGGCGTAGCGCGTGCGCTGGACGCGATGGATTCTGATGACAAGGTAACGCATCTGCTGCAGTGGAAAGCCTTGCCGTCGGGGCAGAAAGTGGCCGCCCTTCAATGGGTGGCTGCTGATGCTTATGGCCTGCGTCTGGGACTGGAGTTTTCCGCATTGCCAGCGATGGCTGTATTTCGGCTTTATGCATCGCCCGAGGCCGCTGTCAGTTATGAAGTGACAGGCGCTGCGCTGCTGGAGCGGCTGGTTGCGGACGCACAAACCGGCAAGCGCACCTGGTGGACCCCTGATGTGGGGCCGGCGCCGGTGCTGGAGATCCTGCTGCCGGCCGCGTTGCCGACCAGCAGCCTGCAATGGGCGATGCCCCAGCTCTCCCAGATAGTCGTGCCGCCCAGCGCCAGCGAGGTGCTGAAACTGTCCGATGCCGCGGTGCCGACGGAAAAGCGCCGTCCCAATGCCTGCCAGGGGGACGTGAATTGCCAGGATGCGCTGCTCGACCAGCGTGACGCCGTCATCCGAATCTTCTATGTGAACCAGGGCCGCACGTTCCAGTGTACCGGCACCCTCGTCAACAACCCCCGCCAGGACCTGACCCCTTATGTGCTGACGGCTGCCCACTGTGTGGGAGACCAGGCGGCCGCATCCACCGTGCAGACCTCCTGGTTTTATTACTCGCAGTCGTGCAACAGCAACCAGCTGTTTGCGGGCCACACCGAGCGCTTCAGTGCAGCGCGCTGGCTGGCATCGAGCAGCGCCAATGATATGACCTTGCTGCAGCTCAATGAGGCACCGCCCGCCGGGGCGCTGTTTGCGGGCTGGGACGCCACCGCACTGCCGGCAGGCACTGCTGTGGCAGGCCTGCACCACCCGCACGGGGATCTGATGATGTTGGCTGCCGGCACCTCCGAGGATGACACCGCCTGCACTGTGAACGATGCCAGCAGCCGCTTGGATTGCAGCGCCCAAACGCTGAGCAATGGCGGCTTCTACCATGTGCGCTGGAGCCAGGGTGGTATCGAAGGGGGCTCGAGCGGCTCGGCCCTGTTTGTCGGTGGCCGGCTGACGGCGACCCTGACGGGCGGTGACATCTGGTGCGCCGCCAAGGATGGGCGTGCGGTGTATGGCCGGCTGGACCAGGCGTTCGCGAGCTTTGCCGCCTGGTTGGGTGCCGGCGCGGCAGTGAACAGCGATCTGCAGCTGCCCGTGTACCGCTTCCAGGTGCTGCGCTCGGGCGGAGCGTTCTATACCGTGTCTGTGCAGGAGCGTGACTGGGTGATTGCGGTGCTCTCCGATGACGTCGTTTTCGACGGCATCGCCTTCTATGCTGCGGACCATGCGCATGACCGTCTGGTGCCCGTCCACCGCTATTTCAATCCCGAGGTGGGCGCCCATTTCTACACGACCAGCGATGCCGAGCGGCAATTTGTGCAGACCTACCACCCCCGCTGGAACTACGACGGTATTGCCTGGTGGTCGCCCGCGCAGCCCGGAGACGGGGTCGTGCCTGTCTACCGCGCCTACCAATATGTGCCAGGCGTGCACCACTACAGCATGCAGATCCAGGCCCGCGATGCCTGGCTGGCCAATGCGGGGCTGTTGTATGACGGACTGGCTTATTATGTCTGGGATGCGCCCTAGGGAACCCCTGCACACCGCCCTGGCCATGCCTGCATTGACCCATGACTATCCATACCGATTCCTTCGCCGCCGCGCCCGCTCCCCGTCCTGACAACCGCGTGATTTCCGCAAGCCAGTCCTCTTCGCAGGAGGAGGTGCTCGAGCGCGCTTTGCGCCCCAAGCAGCTCGATGAGTATGTGGGGCAGGCCAAGGCACGTGAGCAGCTGGAAATCTTCATCGGCGCAGCGAAAAAGCGCAGCGAAGCGCTGGACCATGTGCTGCTGTTCGGCCCGCCTGGACTGGGCAAGACGACCTTGTCGCACATCATCGCCTCCGAGCTGGGTGTGAACCTGCGCCAGACCAGTGGCCCGGTGCTGGAAAAGCCCAAGGACCTGGCCGCGCTGCTGACCAACCTGGAGCGCAACGATGTGCTCTTTATCGACGAAATCCACCGTCTGTCGCCGGTGGTCGAGGAAATCCTCTACCCGGCACTGGAGGACTACCAGATCGACATCATGATCGGCGAAGGGCCGGCGGCGCGTTCGATCAAGCTCGATCTGCAGCCCTTTACCCTGGTGGGGGCGACCACGCGCGCAGGCATGCTGACCAATCCGCTGCGCGACCGTTTTGGTATCGTCGCACGGCTGGAGTTCTACACCACGGAAGAGCTGACCAAGATTGTGATGCGCAGCGCCGGCCTGCTGAACACGCCAATCGATGACGAGGGCGGCCTGGAGATTGCCCGCCGATCACGCGGCACGCCACGTATTGCCAACCGCTTGCTGCGCCGGGTGCGCGATTACGCCGATGTCAAGGGCAATGGCCGCATCACCCAGGAGATGGCCAGCCGCGCGCTGGCCATGCTGGATGTGGATCCGCTGGGTTTTGACATCATGGACCGCAAGCTGCTTGAAGCGGTGGTGCACCGCTTTGACGGCGGGCCGGTAGGGCTGGACAACATCGCCGCCAGCATTGGCGAGGAGCCGGGCACGATCGAGGATGTGATCGAGCCGTACCTGATCCAGCAGGGATTTTTGCAGCGCACGCCCCGCGGCCGCATGGCGACCCAGGCGGCGTACCGCCACTTGGGCCTGGTGGGCGGTGGGCCGGGCCAGGCCGCACTGGTGTAATGCAAGAAGCCCCATTGCTGGGGCTTCGGGGCGGGAGCGCCTGGCTCGGCGCCCCCGGTGGGGTGGGGCGCCGGCGCTCGGTGCGTTCCACGGATTCCGTACGCTGCAGAGGGCAAGGCCCCGGCACAACGGGCTCAAGCGGCCTTGGCGCTGCGCTTGCTGGGCGGAGCGTCGTTGCCCATGTTCTCGCGCAGGTAATCCCAGCATTCCTGGACAATGGCGCGGCGGCTGCCGTTGGCGGCGCGCGTCATCAGGCAGATGCGGCGGGACAGCAGCGGGCCCTTGAGCGGTAGGGTCACCCAGTCATCGCCATGGTGCCCCTGTGTGTACAGGCGCGAAAGCAGGCCGATGCGCAGGCCGCTTTGCACCAGCGCGTAGAGCGATTCGGTATAGCTCAGCGTTTCGGTGTGGCTGGTGCCCACGCCCTGCTGCTCGAGTACCGAGACGATCATCTCGTAGGTGCTGCCGCGTGAGAGCACCACGAGCGGCTCGTCACTGAGGTCCGCCCAGCGCAGGTCGGTCTTTTGGGCGAGGCGGTGCTTGGCGGGGATGACCGCCATCACTTCGTCCTCGGTCACGAACTGCGTCTCGACCGAAGGCGGCACGGTGAATTCCAGGCCCAGGCCGATGTCCGAACTGCCGTTGGCAACGGATGCGAGCAGGTCGTCATTGCGCATATCGTGCAGCTGCAGATCCACCATGGGGTGGGATTGCTGCCAGATCGCCAGCCAGGGGGCCAGCAGGTGGGTGGTGGACGGGATGCAACTGATGCGCACGGTATCGGCCTGGTATTTGAGCAATTGCTGCAGATCTTGCACACCTTGCACAAAGTTGTTGATCATCCACTCCACCTGCGGACGCACGGCTTCGCCGGCCGATGTCAGGCGCACATGGTGCGTGCTGCGGTCAAACAGCGCAGTACCCAGCAGCGTTTCCAGCTCGCGGATCGCAGAAGACAGCGCCGGCTGGCTCATCGACAGCGCCTGCGCGGCACGGCTGAAGCTGCGGTGCGTCGCCACTTCCTTGAAGCAGCTCAGCTGCCGCAGCGAGGGGGTAGGCAGGGGTTTACGGGTCAGCTCGGCGTCTGGCATATAACGGTCAATACCTTTTTAGTAATCTCATAGAAGAGTCATTGAACTCGTCTATAGATGGTCTCACTACTATTAATAATGATCAAGCAATTAGTGAATTCTAAAAGTAATTAAATGTCACTCGATCAGCAGTGCTTAGGAGTGAATGCTGACATACCTTGGTATTTTATCGACTCTATGGGGCATTGCGTTTCATTTGTTTGTGTCATTGCAGAAGGCCCAGCTTGGCAACCACGCGCAGCAGCGCCGGAATGGCGCCATCCGGCGGCTTGCAGTGATGCAAAAAAGTGACAAGAGGTTCGTCGAGGAGGCGCGCAGGCAGCGGCTAGTGCGTGGCTTCGTCCAGCCCTTGGGTCTGTAGATGGCTGGTGTCTCCCCAGCCCACCAGCGTCAATCCGGTGTCGGGTGTCCAGAGCAGGCGGTTAACACTGGTATTGGCAAGCTCCCAGGTGCGGGGTGCTTGGATGCCCTGGCGGGTGGCCAGGCGGTAGAGGCTGTCAAGTACGCCGCCGTGGGCGACCAACGCGATCTGCTGCCCCAGGTGTTGGGCAGCGAGTTCGGCCACGACCTGCGCCACGCGGGCCTGCAGTGCCTGCAGCGATTCGCCTTGCGGCGGGGCGAAGACCGGGTCGCGTTTGCGCCAGCGCAGCGCGGATGGCGGGTCGGACGCCTCGATCTCGGTAAAACGTGCGCCCTCGTAGTCGCCAAAGCTGCGCTCGCGCAGGGCGGCATGGGTGCTCAGCGGCGCGCCATTGGCTTGCGCCAGCGCCTGGGCGGTGTGCAGCGCGCGCTGCAGATCACTGCTGTAGATGTGGGCCAGCGGGGTGTCGGCCAGCGCCTGCGCCAGGCGCTGCGCCTGGCGCTCGCCGGTAGCATTCAGCGGTATATCGGTATGGCCCTGGATGCGGGCAGCAAGGTTCCAATCGGTCTCCCCGTGGCGAATGGCAATGATCTGGGTGCTGTGCATGCGTTCCTTGTTATGGGGTTTTGGAGCTGGACGTTGCGGGAGCGGAGCTGGCTGCAGGGGCAGCAGGGGCGGGTGCGGGCTGTTCAGCGGAGGGCGCGCCAACCGTGGTGCTGACGCGGCGTGGCCCTTGCGGCGGCTTGGGAAAGCCGTTGAGCGCCGAGTCAAACAGGATGCGGTAGATCACCTGGTCATCGACCCAGACGTCCTCGTACCGGGCCGAGGTCTCGTAGACCACCTGCTGGGTCTGGACATCGCGCAAGGTCAGCTGCACCGCACGGTAGTGCAGCGAGGGGCCGGTGTCGCGCCACATCATGCCGCCGCGCCAGCCCCATCCCCATCCCCAGCCGGGTCCCATGCCCCAACCGCCATAGGGGTTGTAGGGGCTGCCGGGCATCAGCCAGCTGTCGGGAATGTAACGCGCCTGGACATCGATCTGCGCGATCACGCTGCCCTGGCGGTCGTCGCGGCGCAGGCCCACCCCGGCCAACGAGGCTTGGGCCTGTTGCACCACGGTGTCGAACTGGGGGCCGAGGGCGATCTGGGAGGGCAGCAGCTGCAGCCGGTAGGTCGGGGGCGAGGGGACTTGCTGCAGTGTCGAGTAGCTCTGCACATCGCTGTCGATGGTGCGCACGCCAGCGCATCCGGCCAGCCAGAAGCTGGCGGAAGCGGCCACCGCGACCCCTGCCAGGCGTCGCAGCGCTCGCCAATTGTCCGCGGTGTGGATGGATGGAAACATCGTGCGATCTCCCGAAAAAAAAGCGCTGCGCCATAAGGACACAGCGCAGACGCTCAACGATAAACGCTTGGAGCGGCAGCGGCTGTCAGTCAGGGGCGACAAGCAGGGCTGCATGGCTCTCAATCAATGGATATCAACCCAATTGCACCACCTGCATGCCTGCGGGCAGCGATGGGTTGGTGGGCAGGTCGTCGTGGTCGAAGGCCTTGTCGCCGTTTTCATCGGCGATGCCGGTGGGCTTGGCGTTCTGGAAGTCGAACAGCTTGGGGTCGGCCAGGTGGGTGGGCACCACGTGTTGCAGCGCGCGGAACATGTTGTTGACGCGGCCGGGGTGCTTGCGGTCCCACTCGCGCAGCATGTCGCCAATCATCTGGCGCTGCAGGTTTTCCTGGCTGCCGCAGAGGTTGCAGGGGATGATGGGGAAGTCGCGGTACTGGGCCCAGCGCTCGGTGTCCTTCTCGGGCACATAGGCCAGCGGGCGGATCACCACATGCTTGCCGTCGTCGCTCACCAGCTTGGGTGGCATGGCCTTCATGATGCCGCCGTGGAACATGTTGAGCATCAGGGTCTGCACGATGTCGTCGCGGTGGTGGCCCAGCGCCACCTTGTTGCAGCCCAGCTGGTCGGCCACCTTGTACAGAATGGCGCGGCGCAGGCGCGAGCACAGGCCGCAGGTGGTCTTGCCCTCGGGCACCACGCGCTTGACGACGCTGTAGGTGTCCTGGTTCTCGATGTGGAAGTCCACGCCCACGCTTTGGAGGTACTCGGGCAGCACGTGTTCGGGAAAGCCGGGCTGCTTCTGGTCCAGGTTCACGGCCACCAGGTCGAACTTGATCGGCGCGCGGGCGCGCAGCTTCATCAGGATGTCGAGCAGGGTGTAGCTGTCCTTGCCGCCGGACATGCAGACCATCACCTTGTCGCCGTCCTCGATCATGTTGTAGTCGCCAATGGCGCGCGCCACTTCACGGCACAGGCGCTTTTCCAGCTTGTGGTTCTCGCGCTGGATCTTCAGGCGCTTCTCGTTGGAGGCCGATGCCTGTGCATCGTCGCCAGCGGCGTCATCGAAGTCCCAAGCGTTCGCGGCGGCAGGCTGGGGCTGGAGGAGTGCGGTATCGGTGGGGGCATTCATAGGTTCACCATTGTCCGGTTTCGGTGCGGATTGCAACTTCGCAATCGTCAAAAATCTCTAGCTTGGCGATCTTCACGCGAACGCCGCGCACATTGGGCAACTGCATCAGCCGCTGGGCGACCTTGCCGATCAGGGTCTCGAGCAGGTTGACGTGCTCTGCCGTGCATTCATCGATGATGATCTGGCGCACCTTGCGATAGTCCAGCACATGCATGATGTCGTCATCGCTGGGCGCCAGCGGCTGCTGGCCCATGTTGATCTCCGCATCCACCAAGATGGGTTGCGGCGCAGTCTTCTCGTGGGCAAGGATGCCTAAATTGGCATCAAAACGCAGGCCCGTCAAGCTCAGGGTTTGCAACCCGGTGTCAAATGTCGTCATAAAAGCAGCAAGGCAGCGAAGAGCCGCTACATCATCGAAAAATCGCGGTCGAACCGCATCAGGTGCTGGCCGCCGTCCACCAGCAGGCTGGTGCCGGTGATCGAGCGGTTGTCCAGCGCAAAGCGCACGGTGGCTGCCACGTCTTCTGCGGTGGAAGAGCGCCCCAGCGGGCTCATGCGGTGCAGGGCCTCGAACTTCTCGGGGCTCAGGTAGTCGCTGGTCAGGGTCAGACCCGGGGCCACGCCCACCACGCGCAGGCGCGGCGCCAGCGCCTGGGCCAGCAAGGTGTTGGCCGCTTCCAGCGCCGCCTTGCTCAAGGTGTAGCTGACGAAGTCGGGGTTCATGTTCCAGAGCTTCTGGTCCAGCAGGTTCACGACCACGCCCTGGGCCTCATCGCCCCGCTGGCAGATATGCTGGTGCAGCAGCTGGGCCAGCACGATGGGTGCGGCCGTGTTGCTGCGCAGATGGCGCTCCAGTGCGGCATAGCCAAAATCGGCGGCGCCGTCGTGCTCGAACAGCGAGGCGCTGTTGACCACCGCATCGACCTGGCCGAAATGGGCCACCACCCGGGGCAGCAAGCCGCGCACCGCGGCCTCGTCCTCGAAATCCGCATCAAAATGGCCGCTCAGGCCCGACAGCGCGGCGCACTCGGCGGCAGTCTGCGCGGCCTCGGCGGCCGAGCCCCGGTAGTGCACGGCGACCTGCCAGCCATGGCGTGCCAGCCCGAGCGCAATCACCCGGCCCAGGCGCTTGGCAGCGCCGGTGACCAGTACGGTGCGTGGGGTCGAAGAAGGCATTGGCATAGCGTGCGGCAAGCGGCGACAATAGGGGGGTGAATACAGAACCCTCTAGTTTAACAATTGTGCTGGCCAGGCGCATGGCTGAGGCTATTGCCCAGGCCGGCGGCTGGATCCCGTTTGATGACTTCATGCGCATGGCGCTGTACGAGCCCGGCCTGGGCTACTACGCCAATGACCGCAGCAAGTTTGGCGTGATGCCCGAGGAGGGCAGCGACTTTGTCACCGCCCCTGAGCTGTCGCCGGTGTTTGGCGAGCTGGTGGCCGCCCAGGTCCAGGATGCCTTTGCCCATACCCAGACCAGCGAGGTCTGGGAGTTTGGCGCCGGCACCGGCGCCCTGGCCGAGCAGCTGCTGTCCACGCTGGGCCCCGCTTGCACGCGCTACACGATTGTCGATGTCTCGGGCAGCCTGCGCCTGCGCCAGCAAGAGCGCCTGGCCCGCTTTGGCGGCCAGGTGCAGTGGGCCGACAGCCTGCCCGCGCAGATGCAGGGCGTGGTCGTCGGCAACGAGGTGCTCGATGCGATGCCGGTCAAGCTCTTGCTGCGCCAGCAGGGCGTATGGCAGGAGCGCGGGGTGGTCGTCGCCAGTGCCGATGGGGACGATATCCGCTTTGGCTGGGCAGAGCGGCCCACCAGCCTGCGCCCGCCGCTGGAGCCGGAGCTGCCGCAGGAGGCCGAGTACCTGACCGAGATCCATCCGCAGGGCGAGGCCTTTGTGGCGACCCTGGCCGACCGCATCAGCCGGGGCGCGGTGCTGCTGATCGACTACGGCTTTGGCGAATCCGAGTACTACCACCCGCAGCGCCACATGGGCACCCTGGTCTGCCACCACCTGCACCAGGTCGACAGTGACCCGCTGGTGCTGGTGGGCCTGAAGGACATCACCGCCCATGTGAACTTCACCGGCATTGCGGTGGCGGCCCAGGATGCCGGCATGGATGTGCTGGGCTATACCAGCCAGGCCCATTTCCTGATCAACTGCGGTCTGGCTGCCAAGCTCGACCGGCTCGAAGTGATTGCCCGCAGCAAGGCGGCCAAGCTGATGATGGAGCACGAGATGGGTGAGTTCTTCAAGGCCATCCTGCTGAGCAAGGGCGTGGCCCCGTGGGACCCGGCCGGTTTTGTGCAAGGCGACCGCATGCACCGGCTGTAACCACTGGCGCCAGCGCAGAGCGGGGCTGGACTGGCCCGGCAGAGGCGGGCCGCAAAAAGATGGCTGCCGGTGCCAAGCCCTGACACATAACCGCTGCCGGGCGCATCCGGTCTGGTCGCGCCCGGCACTGGGCATGCAAGGCTGGCTTGTGCTGCACCGACAGACGTCGATCATCGCTGCGCTGCGTGACAGCCTCATGACGGCGCGTAACGCGGCAGCGCCCTCCTGCCCTTCATCGGTTTTCGCATAAAGATACGCGTTTTCATTCGTTTTCTGTTCGTGGCAGGGCTTCTACATTGGGCTTATCACTGGTCCGCCAAGGAAAGCCGCCATGTCCGCGCTGTTTGATGTTCTGACTGCCCACCCCTTCTTCTTCCGCCGTCCGGTGCCCGACAGCGCCAGCCAGGCGGGGGGCGCCACTGGCAGCACCCAGGCCTTCAGCCTGCGCCCGATCCAGCAGCCCGCTGGGGCCCAGACCCGTCTGGGCGTGGAGGTCGTGGGTCTGGACCTGTCCCGCCCGCTGGGCCCGGAGGATTTTGCCCGGCTGCAGCAGGCGCACCAGGACCACAGCGTGGTGGTCTACCGCAACCAGCGCATCACACCGGCTGAGCAGATTGCCTTCAGCCGCCGCTTCGGCCCGTTGCAGCGCCATGTGCTGCGCAACTACCAGCTGGCCGACCATGACGAGATCCTGATCGTCTCCAACATCATCGAAAACGGCCAGCCGGTGGGCCTGGGCGATGCCGGCGCGTACTGGCATTCCGACCTGTCCTACAAACCCCAACCGGCGATGGGATCGCTGTTGCATGCGCAGGAGTTGCCCGATGTCGGCGGCGATACCTTGTTTGCCGACCAGGTCGCCGCCTACGAGGCACTGCCCTACACCCTCAAGCAACAGCTCGTGGGCCTGCAGGCAGAGCACAGCTATCTGCTGAAATACGAGGCACTGCGCGAGCGCAATGCCTTCCGCCCCGCGCTGAGCGCCGCGCAGATTGCCGAGGTCAAGCCTGCTGTGCACCCGGTGGTGCGTACCGATCCGCAGACCGGGCGCAAGTCGCTGTTTGTCAGCGAGCATTTCACGACCCGCATCCTGGGCCTGCCCGAAGCCCGCTCTGCCGCGCTGCTGGCCGAGCTGTTCGCCCACAGTACCCAGCCGCAGTTTGTCTACCGCCACCACTGGCGTGACCGGGACATGGTGTTCTGGGACAACCGCGCCGTGCTGCATCTGGCCACCGGTGTTCCGGCCGGCCAGCGCCGCAAGCTCTACCGCACCACGATCGAAGGGGATGTGCCGGTATGAGCGCCGCCCACACCCCACAGCGCCGCCAATCGCTGTTCCTGCTGTCGCTGGCCCTGGCTGCCGCTTGTCGCTGACCGCCAGCCCAGGCCATTGCGGCCGCGCGGCCTGCCCCACCGTCAGCGGCGATTGACGCCAGCCTCCCGCAACGGCACCGCAGCCACCTGACTCCAGGGGTGCTGCGGTGCGGACATGCGGCCCCGACTCGATCCTCCGATCCCCCTATTTCATTGAGCACCATGACCTTCCATTCACCCTGGGCGCGCAGCCAGCCGCCGGCCAAAGACTCCGTCACCCCCCACGCCGTGGCCAACCCCTGCGTTGCCAGCCAGCGCCGCAGCAGCCTGGGACAGGCTGGCAAACATGCGGCCGCAGTGCTGGCCGCCACGGCGGCGCTGTGGGGTGTAGGCGCGGGCAGCGCGCAGGCCGCAGAAGGCCAGCTGCGCATTGCCCAGCAGTACGGCATCGTCTACCTGCTGCTCAATGTGGCGCAGGACCAGCAGTTCATCGAAAAGCAGGGCAAGGCCCAGGGTGTCGATATCAAGGTCAGCTACCTGCAGTTCTCCGGCGGGCCGGCGGTCAACGATGCGCTGCTCTCGGGCAATGTCGACATCGCCGGCGCCGGTGTGGCGCCGCTGTTCACCCTCTGGGACCGCACCAGGGGCAAGCAGAACGTCAAGGGGGTGGCCTCGCTGGGCAACTTCCCCTATTACCTGGTGAGCAACAATCCGCAGGTCAAGACGATTGCCGACTTCACCGACAAGGACCGCATTGCCACACCGGCGGTCGGTGTGTCGGTGCAGTCGCGGGTGCTGCAATATGCCTCGGCCAAGCTCTGGGGTGAGCAGCATTACCAGCGGCTCGACAAGCTGCAGGTCGCGCTGCCACACCCCGACGCCGCAGCGGCCATCATCAAGGGCGGCACCGAGATCACTGCCCACTTTGGCAATCCGCCGTTCCAGGAGGTGGAGCTGGCCGGCAACCCCAATGCGCGCATTGTGCTCAACAGCTACGAGGTGCTGGGCGGACCCGCATCGTCCACCGTGCTCTACGCCACCGAGAAGTTCCGCCAGGAAAGCCCCAAGACCTACCGCGCCTTTGTCGATGCCCTCGATGAATCGGCCCGCTTTGTCCAGGCCAACCCCGAGCAGGCGGCCGACATCTTTTTGAAGAGCGGTGGCGGCGGCAAGGTGGACCGCAATCTGATCCTGCAGATCATCAAGAACCCGCAGGTGCAGTTCCCGATCCAGCCGCAGAACACCGTGGGCCTGGGCCAGTTCCTGCAGCGGGTGGGCGTGATCAAGACCAAGCCTGAATCGGTGCGTGATTATTTCTTCGACGACGCCCGTATCTCCGGAGGGAGCTGATATGCGCTGGCCCCACGTCTTTGCGCAGGATGGCGATGTCGCCCTCTCACGGGGCAGCTGGCTGCGCAGCGCCGCCGAGCCCTATGCCAGTCTAGCTGAGGCCGAGCTGGCCGACCGCCTGGTCAGCCGTGCACACCCTGTCCCCTCGGCAGCGCCCAGCCACGCCGTGCAAGCGGGCGCAGCCTTGCTGGAGGTGGACCAGGTCAGCATCGACTACGTGACGGAAGAGCGCATGCTGCGCGCCACCCACCAGGTAAGCCTGCAGGTGCATGCCGCCGAGCGCTTTGTGCTGCTGGGGGCCTCGGGCTGCGGCAAGTCGACCTTGCTCAAGGCCATGGCGGGTTTTGTGCCGGTCAGCGAAGGGGAGATCCGCCTGGGCGGCAGTCCTGTGCAAGGCCCGGGTCCGGACCGGGTGATGGTATTCCAGGAGTTTGACCAGCTGCCACCGTGGAAGACCGTGCGCGAGAACGTGATGTTTCCGCTGCTGGCCTCGCGCCGCTGCAGCAAGGCCGAGGCGCGCGAGCGCGCCGACCTCTACCTGGACAAGGTGGGGCTGAGCCGCTTTGCCGATGTGCACCCGCACCAGCTGTCAGGCGGCATGAAGCAGCGCGTAGCCATTGCCCGTGCGCTGGCCATGCACCCGCAGGTGCTGCTGATGGACGAGCCCTTTGCCGCACTGGATGCGTTGACCAGAAGGCGCATGCAGGAGGAGCTGCTGGCGCTGTGGGACGAGTTGCGCTTTACCCTCGTGTTTGTCACCCATTCGATCGAGGAGGCGCTCGTCGTGGGCAGCCGCGTCGCCATTCTGTCGCCACACCCTGGGCGTCTGCGGGCAGAAATCAATGCCCATGCCTTTGGCCTGGCCAGCGGCGGCAGTGCCGAGTTTGAAGCCGCACACCAGCGCATCCACCGGCTGCTGTTCGATGAAGACCGCACGGGCGGCCCGCTGGTGGAAAGCACCAGCTCCAGCAACCAACCCCCCCAGGCCTTGCGCCGCGTGGCTTGACGCGACAAGCCCCCACCAGGAGTTCCGCATGGCATCCACCCCTGTTACTGCCTGGCCTGGCGATACCAAAGCCCAGGCACCCGTGCGGCCCGAAGCCGAATACCCGCTGCCCGATGTGCCGCAGCAGCTGACGGCGCGCCGTCTGCCGCTGGCCAAGCGCCTGCTGCAGCATCCGGCCTTGCGCAAGGCCATCATCCTGGTGGTGCTGGCCATCATCTGGGAGCTGGCTGCCCGCTGGCAGGACAACGACCTGCTGCTGCCCACCTTCAGCCAGACCGCTGCGACCTTGCTGCGCGACCTGGCCAATGGCGAGTTGCTGGGCAAGGCGGCGGTGTCGCTGGGCATCCTGCTGCAGGGCTACCTGCTGGGCGTGGCCGGGGCCCTGCTGCTGACCGTGCTGGCGGTTTCCAGCCAGTGGGGGCGCGATGTGCTGACCACCCTGACCAGCATGTTCAACCCCTTGCCCGCCATTGCGCTGCTGCCGTTGGCACTGCTCTGGCTGGGCCTGGGCCAGGCCAGCCTGCTGGCGGTGCTGGTGCATTCGGTGCTGTGGCCGCTGGCGCTGGCCACCTATGCGGGTTTCCAGGCCGTGCCCGAGACCTTGCGCATGGCTGGCCGCAATTATGGCCTGCGCGGCGCGCGCTATGTGTTGCAGATCCTCGTGCCTGCAGCGCTGCCGTCGATCCTGTCAGGGCTCAAGATTGGCTGGGCCTTTGCGTGGCGCACCCTGATCGCCGCCGAGCTGGTGTTCGGTGCATCCTCGGGCAAGGGCGGACTGGGCTGGTACATCTTCCAAAGCCGCAACGAGCTCTACACCGACCAGGTGTTTGCCGGGCTGGCGCTGGTGATCATCATCGGCTTGCTGGTCGAGACCCTGGGCTTCCACCAACTCGAACGGGTGACCGTCAAGCGCTGGGGTGTACAGCGCTGAGCAGCTAAGGGGGCTGCCTGGTCTGTGGCGTCATCCCAACGCCGCCCCCGGTGCCAGCAGCGCTGCCGCTGTAAGACGGTGGCGATTGTTGAAGATTGGCTGATCTGCGGCATAGTATTTGCATAATCACTTATTGCATACTGATAGGTTTTGCAGTGCCTTGCCGTGCCCATGGGGGGCTGGAAGGCTTCTGCGGCGCGCCTGCGACGGACGGGGCGTGCTCCCAACGGGTATACCTATGACCAACTCTTCTCCCGATCCGGCGGTAGCGCCTGAGGCTGGCACCCCGCCAGCCCCGGGCGCACCTGCCTCAGGGCCCGCTGCGCCGGCGCCGCAGAGCAGCCAGCACTCGACCATGTCGCTGCCGGTGGTGATACCGGCACTGCTGGTGCTTACCGCCTTGCTGCTCGTCTGCGTGCTCGCGCCCGATGCAGCGGACCGCCTGTTCTCCGGCGCGCAGCGCTGGGTGGTGGCCAGTTTTGACTGGTTCTATGTGATGGCGCTGAGCGCCTTCCTGCTGTTTTTGGTCGTGCTGGCCGCCAGCCGCTATGGCGATATCCGCCTGGGGCCCGATGATGCCAAGCCCGAGTTCAGCTTTGTCTCCTGGTCGTCGATGCTGTTTGCCGCCGGCATGGGCATTGGCCTGATGTACTTTGGCGTGGGCGAGCCACTGCAGCATTTCCTCAATCCAGCCACGCAGGAGCCGGGCACGCCCGCCGCCGCCCGCGAGGCGATGGAGGCCACGTTCTTCCACTGGGGTTTCCATGCCTGGGCCGTCTACGGCACGATGGGCCTGGTGCTGGCCTATTTCGGCTTTCGCTACAACCTGCCGCTGACCATGCGCTCGGGCCTGTACCCGCTGCTGCGCGACCGCATCAACGGGCCCATCGGCCATGGCGTGGACGCGTTTGCCTTGGTCGGCACGATCGCCGGTATTGCGACGACGCTGGGCTATGGCGCACGCCAGATTGCTGCCGGTATCCACACCTTGACCGGCTGGGAAACGGAGAGCTCGGGCTTTCTGGTGACCATCATCGTCGTCGTGGTGACCCTTGCCAGCCTGTCGGCCCTGCTGGGTGTCGACAAAGGTGTGCGGCGCCTGAGCGAGTTCAACATGCTGCTGTCGGTGCTGCTGCTGAGCTTTGTCGTGATCGCCGGCCCCACGGCCCATATCTTCAAGGCCTTGAGTGAGAACATCGGCAACTACCTGCAGGGCCTGCTGGGCATGTCGCTGCGCACCTTTGCCTATGCGCCGTCGCGCGAAGAGGGCTGGTTTGGCGGCTGGACGATTCTGTACTGGGCCTGGTGGGTGAGCTGGTCGCCCTTTGTCGGCATGTTCATCGCCCGCATCTCGCGCGGCCGCACGGTGCGCGAGTTCGTCATCGGCGTGCTGCTGGTGCCCACCGCCTTCAACCTGCTGTGGATGACCGCGTTTGGCAACAGCGCGATCTGGACGGACACCCATGTCGCCGCCGGCGCGCTCGCGCAGACCGCGACCAATGTCGATGCCTTGCTGTTCCGCTTCTTCGAGTACCTGCCCTGGGTCAAACCGGTGTCGTGGCTGGCGGTGTTGCTGATCGGTGTGTTCTTCATCACGTCCGCCGACTCGGGCGCGCTGGTGGTCAACTCCATCGCTTCGCGCGGCAACAACGAATCGCCCGTGTGGCAACGCCTGTTCTGGTGTGTGCTGCTGGGCGTTACCTCGATCGTGCTGCTGCTCGCCGGCGGCTTGGGCGCGCTGCAGGCCGTCACGCTGGTGGCCGCCTTGCCGGTGGCAGTGATCATGCTGGTGCTGTGCATCGGCCTGTGGCGCGGCATGGTCGCCGACCTGGCCCATTACTCCCCCGACCTGGCGCCTGCCACCAACTTCTGGAGCGGCCAGCACTGGCGCAAGCGCCTGGAGCAGATCGTGCACCAGCCGCTCAAGGCGGATGTGCAGCGCTTTTTGCGTGCCACCGTTTTGCCTGCGATGCATGAGGTGGCCGCCGAGATGCAAAAGCGCGGACTGCAGGCGCATGTGCATGAAAGCCTGGAGGGCGAGGGCGACAGCGAAGTGCGCCTGGTGGTGCCGGTGGAGAAGCTGCGCGACTTTGTCTACGGTGTGCGTACGGTGCGCCGCGCGATACCCACCTTCACGGTGCGCGAGAGTGCGGGCAGCAAGGAGCGGCGGTATATGTACGAGCCCATTACCTTCTTTGAAGATGGGCGGTCGGGGTATGACGTGCAGTATTTGCGCAGCGAGGAGCTTATCGCCGATATTCTCCGCCAGTACGAGCGCTATCTCTCACTCAGCGCAGACAAGCGGACGCAACTCTTGAACCGAGCCCCAGGACACACAGATCCTGTGTAAGTTTTTTTGGCCACCTTCGGGTGGCTTTTTCTTTTTGTGGTTTGTTGCTCTGGCGGTGCTGTTGTTGTTTGGGGCGTTGGCAGTCTTCGTTTTGGGGTGGCGATATGGGCGCGCAGGCTTTGTTGCGGGGGCTTGCCATA